>VXPH01000274.1 GCA_009839615.1 Nitrospinota bacterium | reverse complement strand
GCGCCCATCGCCGCCACTGCGCCCAATGTAGGACGCCGGCGGCGGAAGCCCTGCATCGCAAATGCGGGGAAATGCGGGGAAATGCGCGCTTGCGGGGATTTTCGGGCGTTCCGGCTTCGTTTCGGAGGGGGGTGAGTGCGCGTCCGTTCAGGCGGCTACTCCATGCGGGGTGATTCGCGCGATGGTTTTCGAGGACCGGCTTCGCCTGCGGGGAGGACGAATTCGCGCGGGACTTCGGACCGGAAGCGTGGAGGGCGCCTCCGCCGCAGAGAGGCGGGCCTTCCAGTCAGCCTTTCACCGCGCCGGCCGTCATGCCGGCGATGATCTGGCGCGCCGAGAAGAAGGTGAAGATCAGCGGCGGTATGACGATGAGCGTTCCCATGGCCATGATGCGCCCCCACTCGGGGCCCGCGTCCGTCAGGAACAGGCTGGTGGCGACCGGCAGGGTGCGCGTGGTCCTGTCCGTGAGCAGCAGGGCGAGGATGAACTCGTTCCATGCGATGCGGAACACGAAGATGCCGGTCACCGCGTAGCCCGCCTTCATCACCGGGAAGAGGACGCGGGTGAACACCTGCCAGGGCGTGGCCCCGTCGACGACGGCGGCTTCCTCGAGCTCGACCGGGACCTGCTTGACGAAGCCGTAGAGCAGCCAGATGGCGAAGGGCAGGTTGAGCGCCGTGTAGAAGAAGATGAGGCCCGAAAGCTGGTTCGCAATCCCCAGCACGATGGAGACCGCGAAGGCCGGTATCGCCAGCACCGCGGGCGGTATCATGCGGACGAGGAGCGTCCCGTTGGCGATGGGCTGGCGGCCGGGGAACTGCATGCGGGCCAGGGCGTAGGCCGCCATGCCGCCGGTCGTCAGCGTGATCAGGGTTGTTGAAACGCCCACGATGATGGAATTCACCAGATACCGGTCGAAGTGCGCATCGCCGATGATGTCCACGTAGTTCTGGATGGTGGGGAAGAAGAAAAACCACACGGGGTTCCCGTCGAAGATCAGCACCTCGTGCTTGAAGGAAGTGCTGATCATGATGTAGATGGGCGTCAGGCAGATTATCGACAAAACGATCAGCCCCGCGTAGTGGAAAACCGTTCTCATATCCGTGGATCCAAAGCGCATCGTCTTCACCTCACACGTCGGCGCGGGTTTTCATGGGGTTGCTGATCAGCAGGATCGCCAGGCTGAGCGCGAAGACGATCAGCAGCAGGAGGACGGAGATGGCCGCCGCATAGCCGAGCTGCTGGGCGTCGAAGGCGGTCTTGTAGACGTGCAGCGAGAGCAGTTCCGTCGCCAGTCCCGGCCCGCCTTCGGTCATGATGAGCATGACCTCCAGCCCCTTGAAGACGTCGATGAGACGGAGCAGGAGGGCGATGATCAGGATCGACCTGATCATCGGCAGCTTCACGAGGAAGATCTGCTGCCACGTATTGGCGCCGTCGATGCGCGACGCTTCGAGCACCTCGGAGGGGAGCGCCTGGAGGCCCGCGATAACGATGATGAAGACGAACGGCGTCCACTGCCAGATGTCCGTGAACACGATGGCGAAAAACGCGAGGTGCGGCTCCCCCAGCCAGATCAGGGGCTCGAATCCCGCCAGTTCCAGGTAATGGTTGATCCATCCCGCCCGGGCGTCGTAGAGGTAGCGCCACACCAGCCCGACCACCACGGGCGAAATCATCAGCGGCATGATGAAGATCGTCCGGAAGATGGACGCGCCGCGAATCGGTTTCTCCAGCAGCAGGGCCAGCGCGATCCCCAGCGTCATCTCGATGGTGATCGTGAAGAAGCCGAACTTGAACGTCACCCACATGGATTCCTGCACGTTCTCGTCGCCCAGCATGCGCAGAAAGTTTTCGGCGCCGATGAACTCCGCCGTGGACATCGGCGTGCCGATCGCCCAGTCCTGCATGCTGAGCAACAACCCCTGGACGACCGGGTAGATGAGGCCCGCGCCCATGAGCAGGACGGCGGGCGCGACGAACAGGTAACCGACGATCCACTTGGGCGTTCTCGCTGCGATCACAGGGGCCGGGTCGCTCATGGGGTACATTCCGGGAAGCGGCTGCTTGCGGGCGACCCGCCTCCCCCGGCGGGACCGGGGGAGGCGGGTTCAGGGATTTCAGCTGTCCAGAAGATTATTTCGACTGCCAACGATAGTAGCCCTCGCGCTTCATGACGGCGCGCGCCTTCACCGCCGCCTTGTCCAGGAGCGGCTTGATGGGCTTGTCGGAGGTCAGGACCTCATGCAGCGCGATGCCGAGCACCTTGATGTTCAGCTCGTTCCACTCGGGGATCAGCGGCCGCCAGTCCGGGTCGGCGCATTTGAGCTGTTCCGCGATCACCGGGTATTCCGGGAACTTCTTGGAGAACACCGGGTCGGTGAGCGTGGAGATGCGGATCGGGTCGCCGCCGAGTTCGACGATCCGCCGGTCGGCCTTCTTGGACGTCATCCACTGGATGAACAGGAACGCCGCCTCCTTGTTCTTCGAGTTGGCCGGTATGCCCATGGCGAAACCGCCCGTCTCGGAGCCGCACTGGACGTCGGTCGGGTGCAGCGCGTAGCCGACCTTGCCGACGACCTTCGACTGTTTCGGGTCGCGGGCCCGGGCGGCGATCTTCAGCGAGTCGATATACATGGCGGCGTCGCCGTGGAGGAACGCCTTGGACGCTTCGCCGTAGCTGTACGACGGAATGCCGCGGGGGCCGTACTTGACCGTCTCGCGCAGGAACTCCGCGGTCTTCACGCCGGCGGGGCTGTTGAAGACGGGCTGCCACTTGTCGTCGAAGACGCGGGCGCCCATGGGCGCGGCGTGGAACAGCCAGGCGGCCGTGACCTGGTGGCCGGTCTTGCCGCGCATGGTGAGGCCGCCCATCCCCGTCTTCTCCTTGATGGTCTTCGCCGCCTTGCGGACGTCGGCGTAGGTCTTCGGTACGGCGAGGCCCAGCTTCTGGAACACGTCCTTGCGGTAGGCGAGGATCGAGGTTTCGGCGCCGAACGGCAGGCCGTAGAGCGCGCCCGACTTGCCGGGCAGATAGCCCTTCTTGCCGCCGACGATGCCGCCGTTCTGGATGTAGGCGTCGGCGATGTCGTCGATGTCGTAGTTCGGGTCGACGAACGCGGGGCTGGTGAAGAACTGCGAGAGCGGCGTCAGCAGGCCTTTGGCCACGTACTCGCCCTTCCACATCACCACCCAGGCGACGACGTCGAAGTCGCCGTCTCGCTTACTCATCTCCAGAATCTGGCGGTTGCGCATCTTGAGGTACTGGGAGTAGTCGATCTCGACCTTGATGCCCGTCTCCCTGGTGAACTCGGCGACCAGCTGCTTGGCCTTCTTGAAATGCGAGTTCGAAGGCCAGCTGACCACCAGCGTCTTGCCCTTGTACTTCGCGTAGGGGTTGGCCAGCGCCGCCGAGGCGCCGAGCGTCAGGGCCACGGCCACCGCAAGCGCGACCAGCCCGAGGTAACGGAATTTCGCTTTCATGATTTCCTCCTTATCGGGTTAGTAAATAAAGAACGATACACTTGAATCGACAACTTCTTCCGAGTGGTCGATTCGTAAAGAATCCGGCGGCCAGGTTCATCATTCCCTCTCCAGAACCACTCCTCGCTTGGGGGGTAACCGTAGGGACAGGCCTCCGTGCCTGTCCTGCCCTCCGCGTTTGTCCTTCGTCAGGACAGGCACGGAGGCCTGTCCCTACAAAACCATCGCGCCCACCCTTTTCGGGGTGCATCGCCTTTACCGCCCTTGTCAGGGGGGGCTTTTTCAACAACCCCTTGTTGAGGGGGTGTAGGGGTCACATATTTGCGACCCGGCCTTTTTTCCCCATCCGTCATGGGCCGCATATATGTCGGACATACATGTCCGACCTACACTTGCGTCGCAGACGGGGTTGCCTACGCGCAATCGGGCGCCATACCAATCGGCGGCCCCTGCGCATCCCCCCTATGAAATCGTCCCGGCCCGGGCGGCGGGCTTGAGCGCGAGACCGGTCTCCTTCTCGAACAGGTAGAGCCTCTCCGTTTCGAAATAATACGTGCCCGATTCCATCCTCCCGCCCTCCGGGCCGGCCTCCACGGAGACGGAAATCCGCTGCTCGCCGATGCGCGCGGCGAGAAACTGGTTGGCGCCCACATACTCGGCGACGTCGACCGTGAGCTGCACCGGGGCCGTGGCGCCGCCCGAATCCCTCGTCCCCGTCGAGGAGAAATGCTCGGGACGCAGGCCCGCGACGACTTGCCGGGATTCGGCGCCCCCCAGGCTCTCGCGGTAGGCTTTGGGAACCGGCAGCTCGAAGCCGTCTCCGACGACCACGTATTCCGAACCCTCTTGTCTGATCTCTCCGTCGAGCATGTTCATGGCCGGCGAGCCGATGAAGCCGGCGACGAACCGGTTGACCGGGTGGTTGTAGACCTCGGGCGGCGTGCCGATCTGCTGGATGACCCCCTCGTCCATGATCACGATGCGGTCGGCCATGGTCATGGCCTCGATCTGGTCGTGGGTCACGTAGATCATGGTGCGGTCGAGCTGCTTGTGCAGCAGCGCGAGCTCGGTGCGCATCTGGGCGCGGAGCTTGGCGTCGAGGTTCGAGAGGGGCTCGTCGAACAGGAAGCAATAGGCGTCGCGCACGATGGCGCGGCCCATGGCGACGCGCTGGCGCTGGCCGCCCGAGAGCTCCCGCGGCTGGCGGTGCAGCAGTTCGGATAGGCCGAGCATTTCCGCGGCGCGCGCCACTCTGGCTGCGATCTCCGCCTTGGGGAACTTGGCGAGGCGCAGCGAGAACGACATGTTGCCCGCCACGTCCATGTGCGGGTAGAGCGCGTAGGACTGGAACACCATGGTGATGTCGCGGGCCTTGGGCGCCGCGTGGGTGACGTCGTTTCCGGCGATCATGATCCGGCCCGCCGAGACCTCCTCGAGGCCGGCGATCATGCGGAGCGTCGTGGACTTGCCGCAGCCCGAGGGGCCGACCAGCACCACGAATTCGCCCTCGTCGATCCGCAGGTTCAGATCGGTGATGACGGTGACCCGGCCGAACCGCTTCGTCACGTCGATGAGCTCAACGGCCGCCATGGCGCCCCTTTTCCGATCCCGGCGGCCCCGATATCCGCATGACGGCGAACCCTCCCCCGCCGCTCGTCGCCGGCCGTCGCATGCCCCGCGCCCCTGCGGAACACGGGTTTGAGGAACTTCCATTTATCATTTCTCTATATTGTGCGTGTATACGGGAAACCGGGATGATTTGCAATGGTCCGGAAATCGGCGGAGCCGGCCCCGTGCAGGGCGACCGGTGAATCCAGCGCGGACGGTGGCGGCTTCCTCCCGCGGGCGGGTTTGTGCCTCCTGTCAAGGGGGGCAGGGAGGTGGTTTTGTAGTGACAGCCCCTCCTCGGGCCTGTCCCTCCGGTGAACAATTCGATGATCGGGATTCCCTCCCTCGTCGGGGAGCTTTTTCAGCAATCCCCACCCACGCACTTCCCCGCATTTGCGTCCGTGGGAGGCCAGGGCCTCTGAAGTATCCTGAAGGGTTGGCGCGCTGCACGATTTCCCTGTATCGGGGAGGCGCGGTCCCCGCTTCATCGCTCGGGGCCGGATCATCGTCGGTGGACGATGCCCGCACCCGCCCGTGGCGGCGCGGTTCCGGCTCGGGTATGGTGGCGCTTCGCAAAGATCCCGGCCCGGAAAACGAATTTCCGAAAAATTCGATAAAATTCGATAAATTCACGGGGTTTTTCGGTAAATAACCGTAAATTATTTTAAGGGGAAATGCCGCCGCCGGGGCGCAGCACAGGGGAATTCTGCCATAATCAGAGAGCGGCCCGGTGACGGCAAATGCGGGAAAATGCGGGGCCGGATTCCCCGGTGCGGGCGCTCTTCGCCTGCTTGCTCAAGTAATTGTTCTATATGAGGTTATCCGTGCGATCGATCTCGAGAATTGGCATCCTCTGCGCCGCGCCGCTCCTCTGGGCGCTGCTCATGGGCGCGTCCGCCGCGCAGATTTTCGAGCGCGGCGTGGTGCGGATCACCCAGGAGGGGCGCGAGGCCGTGCTCCCGGTCGAGATCGCAAATACCCCCGAAGCCCGCGCGCAGGGCCTCATGGGCCGGGAACGGCTGGGCGCAAACGCCGGGATGCTCTTCGTTTACGAGGACGATGCGCGGCGGTTTTTCTGGATGAAGAACACGCTGATTCCGCTTTCGCTCGCCTTCATCGACAAGCGCGGGGAGGTGTTGGAAATCATACACTTACAGCCCCACAGGCCGGGGACGCGGATTCCCTCCTATCGCTCGCGCAACAAGGTTCGCCGGGTGCTGGAGGTGAACCAGGGCTGGTTCTTGAGAAACGGCTTCGGGCTGGGCGCGCGCGTATTCCTGGAGTGAGCGGGGGTTAGACCTTCGCCGCCTCGGGCGCTTTCTCGCCCAGGGGAAGAAGGGGCATGACCTCCGTCGCGAAGCGCTCCATCTCCTCGAACATGGGATGGAACTGGAGCAGGAACAACTCTACCCCCGCCTCGTGAAACGCCATAATGCGCTCGGCGATGGTCTCAGGCGAGCCGACGAGGCCCGTGGCCGTGCCCCCGTTCGAGCCCACGCCGCCTCCTTTCGCGCTCGTTTTCTTGTGCTGGGCGGCCTTGTCGACCCCCGTGAGCTTCGGCGGTTCGGTGATGAGCGAGAACAGGCGGGAAAGCTCGGCCCGGGCCTCCTCGTCGGTGTCGCGGCATACGATGAACGAACTCATCCCGTGGCGTATGGATCTGCCGCTGGCTTGCGCTTCGTGGTTCACGGCGGCCATCAGCGCTCGCGCGTCCGCGAGCGGGCGGCCGTTGAACAGGAAAACGTCCGCCGCCTTGCCCGCCAGCTTCACGGCGGCGGTCGATTCGCCCCCGAAATAGAACGTGGGCCAGGGTTTTCGGACGGGCTTGGGCGCGGTGACGCCGTCGGTTATCTGGAAATACTTGCCCTCAAAACTGAAGTGATCTTTCGTCCAGTAGGATTTGAGGATGTGCATGACCTCTTCGGAGAGATCGTAGCGCTCATCGTGCGGCGGGAAGGGGATGCCCGCCATCTCGTTCTCCTGCCCCCACCAGCCCGAGACGATGTTGATGGCGAAGCGGCCTCCGCTGATGCAGTCGATGTTCGCCCCCATCTGGGCGACGAGCGATGGGTGGCGGTAGGCGCTCTTGGCGGCGACGATGAGTTCGATTCTCTCCGTGATGGGGGCCAGCGCCGCCGCCGTGATCCAGGCCTCCAGAACCGGCGCGCCCACGCCCTTGATGCTGTTGAGGCTTCTGTCGAGCAACAGGGTGCTCTCGAAGCCCAATTCCTCGGCGCGCTGGATGTAGCGCGCATTGTGCGCGAATGAGGCCTCTTTCACCGTTTCGGGTTTTTCGACGCGCCCCAGAAACGTGCCCCACACGGGCGCCCACACACCCATTCTCAGCGTCATGGCTGCTCCTAACTACTCGTTCGATACGGGGAATTTACCATCAATCACGCGCACAAGTCTCGTGGTGAAATTCAAGTCACAAAAACCCCGCCCGGGCGTCGGCCCGGACGGGGTTTGATACGGCGTGTTGGCGAGGGACGGCTTAGCCTTCCTTCAGATAAATCTCGGAGCCGCCCTCCTTGAATTCGCTCGCTTTTTCCTTCAATCCTTCGGCCAGGGCGGCCTGCTCGTCCAGGTCCTGTTTGGCGGCGTACTCGCGGACCTCCTGCGTGATCTTCATCGAGCAGAACTTGGGCCCGCACATCGAGCAGAAATGGGCGACCTTCGCGCCGTCGGCGGGGAGGGTCTCGTCGTGGTATTCGCGCGCGGTTTCGGGGTCGAGCGAGAGGTTGAACTGATCCTCCCAGCGGAACTCGAAGCGCGCCTTCGAGAGCGCGTCGTCGCGCTCCCGCGCGCCGGGGTGGCCCTTGGCGAGATCCGCTGCATGGGCCGCGATTTTATAGGTGATGACGCCTTCGCGGACGTCTTTTTTATTGGGCAGCCCCAGGTGCTCCTTGGGTGTGACGTAGCAGAGCATGGCGGTTCCGAACCACCCGATCATCGCGGCGCCGATGCCGCTGGTGATGTGGTCGTATCCGGGGGCGATGTCCGTCGTCAGCGGTCCCAGCGTGTAGAAGGGCGCCTCGTGGCAGATTTCGAGCTGTTTGTCCATGTTCTCCTTGATCAGGTGCATGGGCACGTGGCCGGGGCCTTCGATCATCACCTGGCAGTCGTGCTCCCATGCCTTGAGCGTCAGCTCACCCAGGGTTTCGAGTTCGGCGAATTGCGCATCGTCGTTCGCATCGGCGAGCGCGCCCGGCCTCAGGCCGTCGCCCAGCGAGAAGGAGACGTCGTAGGCCTTCATGATCTCGCATATCTCATCGAAGCGCGTGTAGAGGAAGCTCTCCTCGTGATGGGCGAGGCACCACTTCGCCATGATGGAGCCGCCGCGCGAGACGATGCCCGTCACCCGCTTGGCGGTGAGCGGCACGTAGCGCAGGAGCACGCCCGCGTGAATGGTGAAATAATCCACCCCCTGCTCGGCCTGCTCGATCAGCGTGTCGCGGTAGATATCCCATGTCAGGTCCTCCGCGATACCGTTCACTTTTTCCAATGCCTGATAAATCGGCACCGTGCCGATGGGGACGGGTGAGTTTCTGATGATCCACTCGCGCGTCTCGTGGATGTTCTTCCCGGTGGAGAGATCCATCACGGTGTCGGCGCCCCACTTGGTGGCCCAGGTCATCTTCTCGACCTCTTCCTCGATGGAGCTCGAAACGGCGGAATTGCCGATGTTCGCGTTGATCTTCACCAGAAAGTTGCGACCGATGATCATCGGCTCGCTCTCGGGGTGGTTGACGTTGGCCGGGATGATGGCGCGGCCGCGGGCCACCTCGTCGCGCACGTATTCGGGCTTCATGCTCTCGCGGATGGCGATGAACTCCATCTCGGGAGTGATGTCGCCTTTTTTCGCGTAGTGCATCTGGGTCACGTTGCCGCGTCCTTTGAGCACTTTCCGGGGGGGCGGCATCGGGATGTCGGGGTCCGAATGGCCCGGCACCGGGACGTAGGAGGGCTCCATCTCGTCGTACTCGCCCCGCGCGCGAATCCATGCGCCGCGCAGCCTGGGCAGCCCTTTGTGGATGTCCTCGCCCTCGGGGCCGCTCGTGTCGTAGACCCGGAGCGGCGGCTCGCCGCCCGAGAGGGAGATCTCCCGCATGGGCACGCGCACCTCGTCGCTTGCTTCGACGTACACCTTCCTGGAGGCGGGGAATGAGGCGTCGCCGTTCTTGGCGTGTCCGTTCGCCTGGATGAGGTTAAGCTTCACCTCGTCTGCACTGTTTGTTTTTCCGTTTGTGTGTGCCATCTCTCCCGACTCCTCTGAGATGCGTCGTATTCAGATGAGAATCCACCTGTTTCATACTGGAGGAGGATGAAGTTTTCCCCCTGCGATGAACTCTCTTTATTCACATGTGGCGAAGGGAAACCAGAGGATGTGGAAGACCTGTCGCTTCCCTACGCCGGCGCTAACCGGTTCAGGTTCGAAGGGTTTGTTCTCAGCCTGCAAGGCACCCCCAGCGAACTTGCAAGTTCAAAGATTAGCAGTCGTTTCACCGGGAGTCAAAAGGAAAAGCGGACGGGATGGACGATTTTGTCGAAGTTTCCGGTGGCGGGGCGGAAGTTTTGTTGTCATGATGCGGGGTGATGATGCGGATGTTTTTGAAATTACTCGGGCCGAACCGCAACACCGGGAGCCTTTTCATGCGGATACCGTTCTGTTCCGGGTGGTTGCCCTCGCCTTGGCGAAAAACCCGATAGCTCAGGCAAGGGATGAGAGAGGACGAATGGGGTCGCTCGTGAAATGGGGTTGGGTCTGCGCCGTCGCCGGGACTGCGTTTCTCATTTTCGCGGGCACGTTTACGAACCCGTTTCTGCATGACGACATCGCCATCATCGGCGAGAATCCGCTCGTCCGCGAGAGCGGCCGCCTGCTGGAAGCCTTTCAGCGCGACTACTGGGCGGTGCTCGAGACGAACGAGAGAAGAGACCGCCTTTACCGGCCTTTTACCATCGCCTCCCTCGCGCTGAACCACGCGGTGGGCGGCCTGATCCCGCTCGGCTACCGAATCGTAAACGCCTTGTTTCACGCCCTCGCCTCGCTCGCGCTGTTCTGGTTGTGCATGCGTTTCGGGCTTTCGCACGGCGCGGCAGGAGCCGTTTCCCTGCTGTTCGCCCTTCATCCGGTTCATACCGAGGCGGTGAACGCCGTCGTCGCGCGCGCCGACCTGATGGCCGCGGCGGGCGTATTCGGGGGATTGGGCCTCTTGATGGGCGTCGCGCTCCCCGGGGCGAAGCCAGGCATGGCACAGGGGAACCGCGAGAGGGAAGGTGAAGGAGGCCTTTCTCATCGAGGGGTACTCACGCCTGTCGGCCTCACATGCGCGCTTTGCCTTTTTGCGCTTTTGTCCAAGGAAATCGGCGTCGCCCTGCTGTTCAGCGCCCTGTTGTGGTGGCCCTGGAGCCGGTATGTATCGGGAGAGACCAGGCGCCCGCCTCTCAGGCACACGCTCACCGCCGTCTTCGCGCTCCTCCTCGTGCTCATCGTCTATCTTTGGATGCGATACGCCGCTCTGGGGATGCTGGCGCGCCCCTATCCCCCGTCGAAACTCGACAACATACTGGCGCTGATGCCGACCGGAGAGCGGATATTCGGCGCTGTCGGCGTCCTGGGCCGTTATTTCAAGCTCCTGGTCTGGCCGTGGCCCTTGAGCATGGATTATTCCTTCGCGCAGATTCCGGTGGAAGGAGTGGAGGCCGCGTTCTGGACGGCGGCGGGGGCCTTGGTGTTTCTGGCGTGGTTATATGCCGCATGGCGTCTGAGGAAAGACATGCCGTGGGTCGCCTTCGGGCTCGTCGTTTTCATTGGCGCGTATCTGCCCGTGAGCAATCTGTTGATCCCGATGGGCACCATCATGGCGGAGCGGGTGCTGTATATCCCCTCGGCCGGCTTCCTGATCGCCGTTGCGCCGACGGCGTGCGTCTGGCTCAAACAAAAGGACTGGCGGATCGGCGCGGCGCTGCTCGTAGTCGTCTGCCTGACCTTCGGGGCGCTGACGCTCAAGCGAAACCACGAGTGGGGCGAGGCGCTTCGTTTCTGGCGGCGGACGGCGGAGGTGTCGCCCAAAAGCGCGCGCGCGCTCCGGGTGTATGGACAAGCCCTGATCGACCGGAACAGGTTCCGGGAAGCGGTTGCGCCGCTCAAGAAATCCGTCGCGATCTATCCCGTCTACGATTTCGCATGGGTGGATTTAGGCATCGCGCAGATGCAAAGCGGCGACGCGGCCGCCGCCGAAGTTTCCTTGAAGCGCGCCTTGCGGCTCAACAATGAGAACGCCGAAGCGCACCTGGCGCTGGGGGTGCTGTATATGGGCGCCGGGCGAGGCGATTTGGCCAGACCCCGTTTCGAGCGCGCAATAAGCCTTAAACCCTCGCTGGTGGAGGCGCGATTCAACCTGGGCACCCTGTATCTCAAGGCAGGCTTGAGGCGTCTGGCGATTGTGCAGTTCAAAGCGGCGCTGAGACTCAAGCCTGAACACGGGGGCGTCCATCACAATCTGGCGCTGGCCCTGTATCTGGAGGGCGATCGCGCCGCAGCGCGGGAGCACGCGAGAGAGGCCGGAAGGTTCGGCTCGCCGCTTCACCCGAAACTCAAGCAGGAGTTGGGACTCGCCCGGCCTTGAGGCTGAAGCACACCCTGCGACTTGCGCGGGATTGTTTCCCTGATGGGCGTAATACACTTGCTTTCTGCTACTTACGCGGTATATTTGAGGGTGTTTGGGGCATGTGTTCGGTCTTTGATATCAAATGACGCCTAATGTTTATATCCGGAGCCATGTTCCGTTGCCAAGCGGCGACGGCGCGGCCGGAGTCTCCAAAGAACGCATTCTAATATGAGGTTCTTCATGTTCTCCCACCTCCTCAAGAAGGCATCGTTCGTCCTGCCGGCGCTCATGGTTTTCCTCGGCGTATGCGCCGGCCCGGTTCACGCCCAGGAGAATGATTACCGCAAGGCCTTGGGCCTCATCAGCGGTAAGCTGCACCAGCGGTTCCCGAGCCTGCGCGGCGCGGTGGTCGCCGTCAGGGGGCGTGACCTCTACTTGAGCCTCGGCGAGAAGGATGATGTGGTCAAGGGCGTCAAGCTGAACGTCTACCGCGAGGGCGCGCCGTTTCGCCACCCGACGACGGGCGTCGTTCTCGGAAAGCTGGAAGAGGAGATCGGTGAAGTCGAGGTCGTCGAGGTGCGGGAGAAATTCTCCATTGCGCGTCTGGTCCGCCTGGCGCCGGGCGGGCGACTCTCCCCGCGCGTCAAGGACACGGTGCGCATGTCCGCCGCGAAGGTTCGCCTGGCGATACTGCCTTTCGTGAACCAGACGAAAGAAGCCATCAGCATGGAGACGCTCACGCGGGAACTCGGACGCCAACTCCTTGGGAGCGGTCGCTTCGACGTATACGACGTGGACAGGCTCCAGGTGTGGCTGCTCGAGACGGGCATTGCCACCGATGAAATTCTCAAAGGCGAGAATTCGATTCGTCTCAGAAACCAGGTGCGGGGCGACATGGCGCTTGAGAACGAACTCCGCGAAATCAAGGGGAAGAAAATACTCTCCACGCGTCTTTTGTCCCTCACCACGAAGGAGGAACTCTTCAAGGCCGTGGCGATTGCGGATGAGTTGCCCTTCGATCAGAGCCTGCCGCCCAAGGTGCAGACGCTCAGGCGCGAAGAGGGGGAAGGAAGCGCAGGACCTGCGAACGAGAGCTTCGTGCTCGCCCGAGAGGGCGCGCGCGGAAGGACCGGCGGCGTGAAAAGATACTCGTTCGACAAGGTCGCCTTCCGGGGGATGTCTGTCGCGGACGTGGATGGCGACGGGAAAAACGAAGTCATCCTTGTCACGCAGAACCAGGTCATCGTCTACCGCTTCGAGAATACCCAAATGCGCGAGGTCGCGCGCTTCGACGGGGGGGCGGCGAACGATTTCCGCTGGCTCGACGTCGCCGACATGAACGGAGACGGCGCGCCCGAGTTCTACCTCGCCTCCTATCGCTCGAATGAATTGTTCTCGATGATCCTGCAGTTCAAGGGCGGGAAGTTCACGCCCCTCGTCCGGAACAACAGGACGTTCTACCGCCTGCTTCGAGTAAAACGGCCCAAGAGAGGCGAGAAGATTCCCGACGCGCAAGCCTATATGCTCCTGGGCCAGAGCGAGGGGATCGAGAGCGCTTTCGACGGTCCCATCCGCAGCTATCGCTGGTCGGGGGGGAAACTCACGCCCGCTGCCCCCTATGCGTTGCCACCCGACTTAACCATACTGGGCTTCGGTTTGTGGGACATCAACAAGGACGGCGCGCAGGAGGTCATCGAGGTGGGGGTGGACGACAGGCTGAGGGTGATCTCCAGGAGCGGCGCGGAGGTCTACTCCAGTTCTGAAAAATACGGCGCGCCCGTCCATCAATTTTTCTCCCATGCAAAAGCGGATGACACCAACGACAGGACACACACACCGGATCTCCCCATACGCTCGCGCGTGCTGGTGGAAGACGTCGACAGGGACGGGGTGGATGAGGTTCTGGTGATCAAAAACGAATACGCTGTCGCCATCGCGCCGGGCCTGGGCGTTTCGAGGGGGCAGATCGCGAGCCTGATATGGGACGGCAGCGGTTTGACCCAGACCTGGCGCTCGAGGAAGTTGAGAAGCGGGGTCGTGGATTTCGCCTTCGCCGACGCGGACAATGATGGTTTAGATGATCTGATCGTAGCTGCAACGAGTTCGAACCCGTTGACCGGCGAGAAGAGTCTGATTTTCTTCTACAGGATCAGGGAGTAATTTTTCCGGCGGCATCAACCGCCCGATGAATACCCCGGCCGGCCGGGATCAAGAGACTGTCCGAATCGTATGTCGGATGAACGAATATGGGTGGATTTTTCAGGATATGGAAGGCCTATTTTGGACGCCTTTTCGCCCGGGGAATGAAAAATTTTTTCTCAGGCTGCAACGATCAGGGGAAGACGGTGAATTTCACGGTCGTTTTTTCTGACACGCAATTTTTTGTAAAGGATTGATTTTAGGATTGTTAAACCTTTCATTCCATTTCGGGAGATGAGGAAAAATTCGAATTATGAAGAAATGATTTTTTGGAGCTCCCTTGGGATTGTTTGTTGACAAAGAGGATCATCTTTTCTATTCTTTGGGAAATGGGGAATGGAATGACTATTTTCTGTGATGGGGAAGAATCCACATAAGCGGCATATATTAGGTTCGCTCGATAGGAGTTTGTCGACGTACAGGGCGGCATGGAAGAGAGGGGGTGATGCGAGAGCGAGGAGCCCTGTTGCAGACGACGAAGCACAGATGCAGGAACACTCATTAAACCAGACATTGAACACGAAGGAAGACGGCAACATTTTTTTGTGAAACCTCAATGAGGAGAAATGCACATGCGGAAAATTCTATTAACTCTGTTTGCGATGGCGCTCGTCGTGGCGTTTACCGCGCCCTCGTACGCGGCCGACTTCAAGCTGACCGGCTTCTACCGGGTGCGCGGCTCCAGCGAAGCCGTCAATGGAGATGACGGAGCTAAAGACAGATACCTGGACGCGCTCATTCGCCCGCGCTTCACGGTGAAGGCCGGCGCCGTCACGTCCGTGTGGGAGCCCGAGTTCGTAAGCGCGAACGGCGGCTTCGCAATCGGCCCAGGCAGGCAGACGGTAGGCGTCAACCGCTGGGTGATCGACTTTGCGGTTCCGGGCAGCGCGCTTCGCGTACGCATGGGCCGGACGGACTACTTCTCGCCGGACAAGGAAATCTACGACAGCGGCGGCCGGCATCGTGAGCCGGGCATTGCTGTCTACGGCAAGCTCAGCAAGAACGTCTCGCTCAGCGCGTTCATGACCAGCGCGAGAGAAGACTCTGGCCCCGATAACGACGACCGGACGGATTACTACCTCGGCGTGGGCATCAAGGTATCCCCGACTCTCACGCTCTCTCCGTGGGTAGCCAACTCCAGGGATAGTGCTGCCGGCGGCTATGACTACAGCTTCCTCGGCCTCCACGCCAAGACCAAGGTAGGCATGTTCGGCGTGAACGCCTCGGCCGTGTTCCAGGAAGGTGATCTCTCATCCGGCGATGAACTCTCGGGTTGGGCGGTTCTGGTTCGGACTTCCGCCAGCATGGGCAAGCTGAAGCTCATGGGCAACCTCACCATGCTCTCCGGCAATGACGGCTCCACTGCCGGTGAAGACGGTCGCTTCAGGACGCCTCAGGAAGGCGGTTCCGGTTGGTTCATCGGCGGCCACATCATGACTTCGCGTCGCTGGACGACTCTGGGCAACGACATCAGAAGCGTACACCTGGGCGCCTTGAACGGTGCGACCGTGATCGAGGGGCTGGCTGAGTTCAAGGTCAGCAAGACCTTCACGGTAGGCGGCGGCGTGTCCCTTTACAATGCCGCAGAGCCTTCCCTCGCAGCGGACACGGTGGACGATAAAGAGTTCGGGACCGAGATCAACGCCGGCTTCAAGTGGAAGATCCACTCGAACCTCGAGCTTCGCGCGGTGGGCGCCGTTATCGTGCGCGGCGACTACGGCAGAGTGATGGGTGACCCGGAAGCGGACGACGGCTGGGCGGCAGGCTGGACGCTGCGCCACATCTTCTAGCCGTTTGAAGGACGATCGCGTCCTCTCTTGACGACGCGACGACGACCGGGGGGCTTCGGCCCCCCGGTTTTTTTGTGTGTGGATATATGCGCGGCGGCTTTGTAGCAGGACAACCTTTCCGGGTTGTCCTGTCCCTCGTGGTTGTCTCTCATGGGACAGACTCAGGGCCGGGCAGGCACAGGGGCCTGCCCCTACAACGATTTTCCCCATAGGGGCGCGCGCGGGGCGACCGTATCATTTAGCAATGACGTTCACGAACACCCCTGAAATTACTCGCGAAAAGGGGCGTGAAATCCGGCTTTTGCGATCGTTTCTTCACGCATCGGCCCGCTTTTCGGACGATATCCGCTTGAGGGGTTTTCCGTGTAGTGGTATATCCTTGAGGCGTATAGTCGCGCGATCGTCCGCAACGACAGACATCGAGGAAAGAGTAGAAATGAACAAGCACCACCTCATGGCCCCCGGTCCCACGCCGGTTCCCCACCGGGTGCTCGAAGCCATGGCGCGGCCCCTGATCCACCACCGCACGCGAGAGTTCGAGGCGCACTTCGAGGGAGCGCGGCGCGGCCTGGAGTGGCTCTTCCAGACGAGCGGCGACGTCATCACCCTCGCCGCTTCGGGCACGGGCGGCATGGAGGCGGCGGCGGCGAACCTGCTCTCTCCGGGCGATTCCGCGCTCGTTATCGAGGGGGGCAAGTTCGGCGAGCGCTGGACGGAGCTTTGCGCGGCATACGGGATCGAGGCGGACGTCCTGGAGGTGGAATGGGGCCGTTCGGTCGATTTGAATGTTCTGGAGGCGCGCCTTAAGCGGGGAGGACACAAGGCCCTGCTGATGCAGGCGAGCGAGACCTCCACCGGCGCCAAGCACGACACGCAGGCCGTCGCGCGCCTCGTGCGCGAGCGATCGCCCGGGACGCTCGTGGTGGTGGACGCCATCACCGCCCTGGGCGTGTACGATCTCAAAACCGATGAATGGGACCTGGACGCCGTGATCACGGGGAGCCAGAAGGCGCTCATGCTCCCGCCGGGGCTGGCCTTCGTCTGGCTGAGCGAGCGGGCCTGGCGCGCCGCGTCGGATTCGACCTCGCCGAGGTATTACTTCGACCTCGAGATTGAACGAAAAAGCCAGATGAAGAACACCACCGCCTGGACGCCGGCGATTTCCCTCCTGGCGGGCCTGGCGGTCGCACTCGACATGATGCGCGAGGAGGGGCTCGAGAACGTATTCGCGCGCCATGCGCTGCTGGCGCGGGCGACGGGGGCGGCTGTCGAGGCGATGGGCCTCGAGATATTCCCCCGCGACTTGAAGAGCGAGTCCCTCACCGCCGTCTGCGTGCCTCAGGGAGTTGACGGGAAGGCGATTCCCTTGCAAATGCAGGATGCGCATGGAGTGACCATCGCCGGGGGCCAGGATGTCTTGAGCGGCAGGATTTTCCGGATCGGGCACCTGGGATACGTGGATTCCTCCGACGTGCTGACCACTATTGGCGCGCTGGAATCGACACTCGCCGATCTGGGCTTTTCACTGGAGAAGGGCCGCGGCCTCGCGGCGGCGCAGGAGGTATTCGACGGATGAGCCAGACGTTTCGCGTTCTGATTGCCGAGCCGCTCGCTCCAAGAGCGCATGAGATACTCGAGGACCAGGAAGGCTTTGAAGTTTTCGACCACACCTCCTCCTCACGAGAGGAAATACTCGAAGCCGTAACAACTGCGGACGCGCTCATCGTCCGAAGCGGCACGCGGGTGGATGAGGAGCTTCTGGGCGCGGGCGAGATGCTCAAGATGGTGGCGCGCGCAGGGATAGGGGTGGACAACGTGGACCTCGAGGCCGCCAGCATGCGCGGCATCCTGGTGGTGAACGCGCCCGACGGCAACGTCATCACCACGGCGGAGCACACCATCGCCATGATGTTCTCGCTGGCGCGCAAGATTCCCTCGGCCGTCTCCTCCCTGAAGGGGGGGAAATGGGAGCGGAGCCGCTTCGTGGGCAGCGAGCTTTCCTCCAAGACCCTGGGCGTCGTGGGGATGGGGCGCGTGGGTTCGCAGACGGCGACGTTCGCCCGAAACCTGGGTATGAACGTCCTCGCCTACGATCCCTATATCTCCGCCGAAGTGCTCTCACAGCGCGGTGTGAATCCGGTGGATTTCGAGGAACTCTTGGCCAAGTCCGACTACATCACCCTGCACGTGCCGAAGAACACCGAAACGGGAAACCTGATCGGCGCTGCGGAAATCGCCCGGATGCGCGACGGCGTTCGCCTCATCAACTGCGCGCGCGGGGGGCTGATAGACGAGATGGCGCTGGCCGAGGCGCTCGACAGCGGCAAGGTCGGGGGCGTGGCGGTGGACGTATACCAACAAGAGCCTCCCGACCCGAACGACCTGCTCATCGGGCGCGACGATGTCGTCTGCACGCCGCATCTGGGCGCTTCGACGGCGGAAGCGCAGGAGAACGTGGCGGTCAGCGTGGCGAAACAGGTCGTGGCGTATTTGACCGACGGCGTGGTGGGGCACGCCGTGAACCTGCCTTCCTTAAGTCCCGAGATGCTCGAGCAAATCGGCCCCCACCTGGATCTGGCCGATCGCCTGGGTGATTTTCTGGCCCAGCTCGCGGGCGGGGGACTGCAGACCCTCGAAGTGGTCTACGGCGGCTCCATCGACATGCCCATGAGGGCGCTGGCGGCTTCGGCCATCAAGGGGATGCTGGGCCGGTTCCTCTCGAGCGTCCGCGTGAACATGGTGAACGGCCTCCTGCTCGCGAAAGAGCGCGGCATCGAGGTGAGGACGACGACTCAAACGGAGAATCTGCTCTATACGGATTTAATTGAACTTCGCGTGAAGACCGACTCGGGCGAGCGCTCCGTGGCGGGGACGTTTCTCCGCAAGAACGATCCCAGAATCGTTCGCATCGACGACTATTCGGTGGATGTGGCGCTCCGCGGCTATCTCCTCATATTCCGGAACGAAGACCGGCCCGGCATGATCGGCAAGATCGGCACCCTGCTCGGAAACCACAACATCAACATCGCCGGCATGCAGTTGGGGAGAGTGTGGCAGCATGATATGGCTGTTGCCGTCCTGATACTCGACGATCCGGTGCCCGAACCCGTTATGGAAGGCGTTCGCGCCATTCCCCACGTCTATGACGCCTGCCTCGTCAGGTTGGGCTTTTCATGAGACAGATAACATCCCTGCGGGCCATTCCGGGTGGTTCGCGCGTTTTCCTGCCGGGTGAAGCGAAACACAAAAGAGAGGTGGAGGAGAGCCTCCTCGGCGTGTTCGAGCAATGGGGGTTCCGGGAACTCCTCACGCCCGCGTTCGAATTCTACGTTCCCCGTGCGGGTTCGGAGGTTCTCGACGCGCAGACCTACCGGATGGTCGATCTGGAAAGCGGTGGGCTGCTGGCCCTCCGGGCGGACATGACGCCTCAAATCGCAAGAGCGGCCGGCACGATTCTGGCCGCCCATCCCCGGCCCCTGCGCCTCTCCTATGCGGCGAACGTCTTTCGTCACGCCCATGTGGCCGGGGAACTACAGCGGGAGTTCTGGCAGGCGGGCGTGGAGTTGATCGGCCTGGTCTCGCTCGAAGCCGACGCCGAGATGATAGCCATCGCCGTGGAATGCCTGCAGGCGAACGGGGTGGATAATTTCCGCATGTCCTTGAGCCATGGCGCGTTCCTGCGCGGGATTCTGGGCGCCCTGGGCCTGGAGGGCGCGCAAAGGGCCGAGTTGCTCGAAGCGATCGAGCGCCGCGATTCCTCGGGCGTGACGAGCCTTCTCAAGGGAGTCCCGCGCCAAAAGACGGACGCCGGACTGCTGGAGCGGGTTCCGGAGTGTTTCGGCGGAGTCGAGGTGCTCCGAGGCGTGGAGGAGAAAATCAGAACGCCGGCGGCCAGGGGCGCCGTTCGGGAGCTTCTGAGAGTGTTCCGGATACTGGAGTTGTACGGCCTGTCCGAGCGCATCATCTTCGATTTGTGTGATTTCAAGGATTTTGACTACTATACGGGGGTGATATTCGAGGGGTTCGTGGAAGGGTCGGGTTATCCCGTATGCGGCGGCGGTCGCTACGACAGGCTGCTGGGGCAATACGGCGACGACGCCCTCGGAACGGGGTTCGCCGTCGATCTGAATCAAATGCTCCCCCTCGTGACGCAAGGGGCGGAGAGCAGAAACGGAACGGATTTCCTCGTCATCGACCTCACGCGAGAAAAGCGCTCGGGCATCGTTCTTTCCCGCAAACTCAGGGCGCGGGGCTGGCGGGTGGCGCGCGACATCATTCGCCGCGATCTCGCAGGCTCGCTGGAGTACGCGCGGGCGGCGGGCGTGTCGAAATGCCTCGTCATCGAGCGCGGCGGGAAGCGGGGAGGCCACGCCAGACTCCTCGAGCCGAATGGGGAAGATTTGGGCGCATACCCGATTGAGGAGATTCTCGCCCGGGTGGGCGGAAGGGATGAGAACCGATGAGCGTTCTGGCGATTCTGGGCGGTCAGTGGGGCGATGAAGGAAAAGGGAAAGTCATCGACTGGCTGGCGAGTCAGGCGGACGTGGTGGCCCGCTACCAGGGAGGAGCGAACGCGGGGCATACCGTGGTCGTCGACGGGAACCAATACATTCTCCACCTCATACCGACCGGGATACTGCACGCGGAGGTCAAGTGCATCATCGGATCCGGCGTGGTGGTGGACCCGCTGGCCTTGGTGGAGGAGATTGAATACCTCCGCTCCGTCGGCATCGGGATCGGGGAGAACCTCGTTCTCGGCAAGCGCGCGCACCTCATCATGCCCTACCACAAGGTTCTCGATTCCCACATGGAAGAGCTTTTGGGCGTCAACCGCATCGGAACGACGGGCCGGGGCATCGGGCCGGCCTACTCCGACAAGGCGGCGCGGCTGGGCGTGCGGATTTCGGATCTGTTCGATGAGAAGATACTGCGGGACCGCATCCGCGTCAGTCTGGCCATCAAAAAGCGGCTTTTGGGCGATATCGCATTGAACGAGGAGGAGACGAAAGCGCTCGATGAGGCGCACATTCTGGACGTGTGCTCCCAGGTGCGGGAAACGCTGGGCCCGCACGTTCGGAACACGGACGCGGAAATCAACGATGCGTTGAACGGGAACAAGAAAATTCTGCTCGAAGGCGCACAGGGAATCCTCCTCGACCTGGATATGGGCACGTATCCCTACGTGACGTCGAGCAACACCGGCGTGGGCGGGGCGATGAGCGGCCTGGGCCTTCCTTACAGGCGACTGAACACGGTATTCGGGATCATGAAGGCGTATTGCACGCGGGTGGGGCAAGGCCCGTTTCCTTCTGAGATGGGGGAAGTGGAAGCCAAACTTCTTCGAGAAGAAGGGGGTGAGTTCGGCGCCACGACCGGCAGGCCCAGGCGCTGCGGTTGGTTCGACGCCGTGGCGGCCCGCCACTGCATCCAGGTGGCCGGGATGGACGCGATAGCGGTGACGAAGCTCGACGTGCTCGACAACCAGGAGACGATCCGGGTTTGCGTGGGCTATGAATACGAGGGCGAGCGCGTCACGATCTTTCCGGCGGAAACCTCGATCCTGGAGCAATGCAAGCCCGTATACACGGAATTTCCCGGCTGGATGTCCTCCACCGGCGGCGTGAGGGATTATGACGCGCTGCCTCCCCGGGCGAAGGATTACATCAAGGGCCTCGAAGAGTTGACCGACAGGCCGGTATGGCTGATTTCCACGGGGCCGAGCCGTGATGATACGATATGCATCCACAATCCCTTCGATGGAGACGGGGTGCGTGGAAACTGATTCGTATTTTCTTGCGTTCGACGACTTTGGTCCGGGCTCTGTTTTCCTGTGATAGAATGATTCGTTGGGATTCGGCATAACCGACCGAATCGCACGCATGGCCGCCGGCGATTTTATAGGGGGACATGATGGCCCCGGAAAATGTGTCCTTGAGCCTGGCTTTTGCGGCGGGGGTGCTCAGTTTCGCCTCCCCGTGCATCCTCCCGCTGGTTCCCAGCTACCTTTCCTATCTTACCGGCTTGTCCTATGAGGAAATCAGAGAGAGCGGCGAGGCCGCCCGCGTTCGTAGCGTCATTCTGGTGAATTCCCTGTTCTTCGTGGCGGGGTTTTCCATCGTCTTCGTCCTGCTGGGCGCCAGCGTGTCTTTTGTGGGCAACATACTCTTTCAGTATCAGGATCACATCAGGCTGCTGGGCGGCATCCTGATCACCATGTTCGGCCTCTACGTCGGCGACAGGGCCTTTGATTTCAGGATTCAGGGGTTTTTCTCCGAAAAACCGGTTGGCGTGAGCGGCGCGTTCGCCGCCCTGGTTTTCCTGGCGGGGCTGGTAGGTCTGCAAATGGGCTACCCCACGCTGGGCGGGGTGCTCACGGCCGCCGCTCTTTACGTGTTCGTGGCCGTTTTCGCGCCCGTGCTCTCCTCGGAGAACCGCATCATGCTGAAGAGCAAGCCCGCAGGCTGGCTCGGCAGCATGATGGTCGGCATCACCTTCGCCGCAGGCTGGACGCCCTGCGTCGGCCCGATTCTGGGAAGCATTCTTCTGTTCGCCGGAACGCATCAAACGGCGGGCCAGGGCGTCGTTCTGCTGGCGAGCTATTCCGCCGGCCTGGGCATTCCGTTTCTCCTGAGCGGACTGTGCGTGGGCTTTTTCTTCCGGTTCTACCAGTCGTTCCGGAGCTATTTCCGCGGAGTCGAAATCGCGAGCAGCGCCATGCTTCTGCTCGTGGGCGTTCTGCTGATCTCGAACTACCTGAACGCCATTTCCTCCTACCTCATCTTCTGGACCGGATTCGCAGGCATCTAGGGCTTCAGCGCACCTCGAAGGCGGCCGGTTCCCCGCAAGGCGTCAATTGCTCCTCCAGGACGTCATGGACTCTCGCCAGCGGCGGCCCCTCCCGGCACCAGGCCTTGAGGGCATGGAGTGCGGGACGCTCGCCCTCGGCGACCAGTTCCACGCTCCCGTCGCTTAGGTTTCTCACCCATCCGGTGAGGCCGAGTTCACGGGCGATTTCCTGCGCGCTGCCCCGGTACCATACCCCTTGCACCCGGCCACGGATGATGAGGCGGATCCGCCGCGTCTCTTCTTTCATGGCGAATCGCCGCTTATCCGGATGGCGCGCGGGATTCGGGCGGCGCGGGTCCGTCCAAAGCGCAGATGATTCTATCGGCGGGGACTATGTCGCCGCGAGAATCCGAGGAACTCAAGAGGCCTTTTCCTTCGTGTATGCGGGCAGGATTCGCCACCAGGGGCGGGGTGCGCGCGATGCGCTAATCCGAATCATCGTCTTCGTCGTCTTCCCATTCTTTTTCCCGCTCCTCCTGGCGCTTTTTCTTCCGCTTCATGATGATTTTCGAGACGATGATGCTGATCTCGAACAACACGATGACGGGGCCTGCGAGGAACACCTGCGTCACCACGTCGGGCGGCGTGAGCAGGGCGGACATGACGAATGCGCCGACGATGACGTACCCGCGGTTTTTCGAGAGGAAATCGGGCGTGATGACGCCGATTTGCACGAGCAGAATGGTGACGATCGGCACCTCGAACACCAGACCGAACGTAAAGATGAGCTTGAAGGCGAAGGAGATGTAAAATCCTATCGAAATCTGCGGCGTCAGGGATTCGGTGGCGAAGCTCAACAGAAAGGCGAGGCCGTAAGGCAGAATCAGGAAGTAGCAGAAAAGGGCGCCGATGATGAAGCTCAGCGTCGAGAAGAACACGAAGGGCACGATGTAGCGCTTCTCGCGGTCCATCAGCCCCGGAGCGCAAAAGCGCCAAATCTGGAACAGGATGATGGGGAGACTGATGAACACTGCGCCGAAAAACGAGACCTTGATGTGCGCGAAAAACGCTTCCGTCGGCGAGAGGAAAACGAGTTTCTGGCCCGCGATGGGGCGCTGCATGAGGGTCAGCAGTTCGCCCGAGAAATAATAGGCGCCCACGAACACGACGAGAATCGTGCCCAGGATGTAGAGTATTCTGTTGCGCAACTCTGTCAGGTGCCCGGTGAGGGGCATGGAAGAATCGCCGCTCACGTCTGCTTGTCGTCCTCTCGTGCGGCCCCGGTCTTATCCTCAGCCGCTTCGCTCTCCGTGGCGGTGGCCTCGGCCTCAGGCGCAGTGTCGTCCGCCTCGGGCGCGGGTTCGTCCGTTTCGGTCTGGTCCGGTTCGGCGGTTTGCTCCGCCGCGTCGCCTTCGTCGTCGTGGTCTTGGTCGGCATCGTCTTCGGCTGATTCTTCGGCGCTTGCTGTTTTATCCTTCTCCTTTGTTTCCTCGTCGAGCACGTCGAGATCGTAGTCGTCTTCCATGCTGAAGCTGTTCTGGAAATCCGACGTGGCGCGCTTGAAATCGCCCAGGGCCTTCCCGAGCGTGCGGGCCAACTCCGGCAGACGCTTGGGTCCGATGACGATCAGGGCGACCACCATGATCACGATCAACTCCGTCATCCCGATGCTTCCGAACAAGGCTGCTCTCCTCAGGAAAAGACCATTCCCTTGGGTTATACCAAAACAGGCGCGCCTGGTGAACGAGCATATGGGTACCGGACTATGATCCTCATGCGCTTTCTGCTACATTTGGAGCATTCTGTTCGACTCACGGCCCATGTCTTCACAAAAGCGCAGGTTTATGGCCCAGGAAACGATGCAAGAGAAAAGAGTGGCGATTCAGGAATCCGCTGCGTTTCAATATGTACGCAACGCATTGAACCTCAAAGAGATAGATGATTCGGCAGCGTTCGGTCTCCTTACCCCCCTTTTCGAAAAAATTGCCTTGAACGGGGCGAACGGTCTCATCAGCGAGGAAGAGACCGCCCGTTTGCTCTCCGGGCCGTATCTTCCCGATACCACCTTTGCCGTCGTCGATATCGAGACCACGGGCGGGCGCCCCCCCCAGCACCGGATCACGGAGTTGGCCGCCGTCAAGGTTCGCGCCGGCGAAGTGGTGGATTCCCGGGACGTCCTGGTCAACCCGGGCCGCGAGATCCCCTGGAACGTCGTTCGACTGACGGGCATCACCGATGCCATGGTGGCGGACAAACCGGGACTGATGGAGGCGCTGCCCGGATTTCTGGATTTCGTCGACGGGTGTGTGTTCGTTGCCCATTGCGCGAATTTCGACCTCCATTTTTTGCAGTATTACGCGCAAGAATTCCTGGAGCGCGACTTTTCGCCCCCGGTTCTCTGCACGTTTGAATTGGCGAACCGGCTTCTGCCGGGTCAAAAACGCTTCAATCTGGGAGAGTTGAGCACGGCCCTCGGGCTTCTCGATTCGGAGGAGGTAAGACATCGCGCCTTGAGCGACGCGGAGGCGACGGCGCAGATATTCATCCGCTTCACGCAGATGTGTCGGCTTCTGGGGCTGGACAGCCTCGAATCCCTGCTCGAGTTTCAGCAACCGGAGGAAGGTGTTCCTCCGCCGATGGCGGAAGGGATTCGGCTCGACCCGGCGAAGATTGATTCTCTCCCGCGTGATCGCGGCGTTTATCGCCTGTATGACAAGGACGAAAAACTCGTGTTCGCGGGCAAGGCCAACGACATAAGGCGGGCAGTTCGGGATATGTTCTATCCCAGGAATCGCTCCGCCGGCCGATTCGCCCTCAGACTCAAGGGCGTGCGCCACGTGGAGGCGAAAAGCCTTCGAAGCGAGTTGGCCATGAATGTCGAGGCTTTCCGCGCGATGCGAGAGTCCAGCCTCGTGAACGGGAACCACTCCGTAGCGGGCGGGGGCTTTTTGAGGCTCTCGACGGGCGGCGCCCGGCCCGGGGTATCTTTCGTCTCGCGCCTCGCTCGCGACGGCGCCCGCTACTACGGCCCGTTTCGGAAAAAAGCGCAGCTCGCCGATTTACTGGAGGCCATTTGCGCCGCCTTCCCGCTCCCCTATCAAGCACCGGAAGGATACCGCGACGCCAAGAAGCGCGGCGCATTCCGGGGCGGCA
This sequence comes from Nitrospinota bacterium, assembly GCA_009839615.1. Classification (GTDB taxonomy): domain Bacteria; phylum UBA8248; class UBA8248; order UBA8248; family UBA8248; genus Bin107. Next base: position 14,214 of record VXPH01000274.1, on the reverse strand, counting down.
AAAGACCGCCTCGACTGCCGGATTCGGAATATGCGGCACTGTTCGAGGCTTTGAGGGGCATCCTGGAGGGTCGTCTCCCCCAAGAGGATGAGCGCATATTCTCCCTTCTCAAGAAGGCCTGGGGAGAGGAGGGGCCATCACCCGGCAAGCTGAAACGCCATATTGCCCGTCTTCATCATCTGGTGAGGATGTACGCCCTCTCGGGGCCGTCCGTCGAGAGGAGAAGGCTCATCATCGTCGAACCCGGACAGACGCGCGAGGAGAGATACTGTTATTTCATCAAGGATGGGCTCCTCGCTCATGAGATATCCTTCGAGAGAAGCGAGCCGCCCGTTCGCGTCCTGGAAGAGAAGGTGGAAGAGATATTCCTGAACGAGAGTTTCGAGGGGCGAAAGGCGGATCCGGAGGATTTGTACGAGGCAACGGTGTTTGCGAGCTGGATGAGGCGGGAGCTGATGGATGGCTTCATGCTGAATCTCGAGGGCCGCACCCCTCCGGCTCGCGTGATGGAGGCGCTCCTCGGCGCGCTCGACGACCCGCAGGCGGCGGGAACCACGATCACCCTTTGAACTCCCCGCGCCGGGCCTGGCGGGACGATAGTGAAGTTCTTTTGAAAAAACACTTTCTTGCGCGCCACTCTTTGGTGTGCTATTTTCTCCGGTGTCTCTTTCCGGGACTTTCGTCAGCAAATTGAATACGAGTTGTGGGGTGCGGGACGGGTTTGCTCGCTGCATTCTCTACTAGAAGGTTCCGCGGCCATGTTGGAAAATGGCGATTTTTGGGATCAGCCCATCGAACGCATGGCGCGCGATGAACTCGCCTCCTTACAACTCGAACGCCTCAAGTGGCAAGTCCGCCGCTGTTACCGGGATTCGGAATTCTACCGCGAGCGCCTCGATGCGGCGGGCGTGGGGCCCGATTCGATTCGGGCGCTCGACGACCTGCAAAAAATTCCTTTCGTCACCAAGCAGGAACTCAGAAACGAACAACAGGCGCATCCCCCTTTTGGACGATACGCCGTCGCCGGGCCTGAAACGTGGGGAGAGTTGCACCCTTCCACCGGCACGACCGGCGTGCCCGTGAGCACGATCTGGAGCAAGAAAGACGTCGAGAACATTGCGGATTTCACGGCGCGCACGATGTGGAGTTTCGGGGTGCGCCCGGGTGACATCGTCCAGAACGCGTTCAGCTACGGCCTGTGGGTGGCCGGGATGAGCGTGCACTACGCCACGCAGAAAATAGGCTGTTTCGTGATACCCATCGGCGCCGCCATGACGGAGCGCCAGATCCTCTACCTCACCACCATCGGCTCGACGGTGCTCCTGAGCACGCCGAGCTACGGCCTCTACATCGGCGAGAAACTCACCGAAAGCGGCGTGGACCCCGGTGATATCCCTTTGAAAATCGGCTCTTTCGGCGGGGAGGCGGGCGCGCAGAACCCCTCCACGCGCTCTCGAATCGAGGCCGCCCTCGGCGTCGATGCCTATGATTATTACGGGCTGGGCGAGATCGGGCCGACCTTCGCGAGTGAATCGGTGGCGAAATCGGGCCTCATCTGGGCGGAGGACCACCACATCATCGAGGTGGTCGATCCCGAGACGAAAGAGCCGACGCCCGAAGGCGAAGTGGGCATTCTGGTCATCACGCATCTCACGCGCGAGGCCACGCCCATGCTGCGCTACTGGACGAACGATTTCGCGCGCGTCGACAGCGCCCCCAGCCCTTGCGGCAGAACGCACCTGCGATCGCCCGGCGGAATCCTCGGACGGCACGACGATCTCGTCATCTACAAGGGGGCGAAGTTCTACCCCATTCAGGTGGAAGAGGTGGTGCGGAGTTTCTCGGACCTCAGCAACGAGTTCCGCGTGGAATTGCACCCGGATGAGGCGACGGGGCGGGATCGTTGCGTCGTCGTGGCCGAAGCCGCCGGGGGGGAGGTAAATTCAGGCCTGGGCGATGAATTGCGCGATAAGCTTGGGGCGGAGCTCCTGGTGACGCCCGAGGTGGAGGTTTTGCCCGCGGGTTCTTTCGAGCGAACGACGTTCAAGGCGAAAAGGTTCGTGGATTTGCGCGAATCGCGCGTATGAATACAGCGAGGGGGTGAAAAGTGCGCGGCGTATCGATCGTAGGTGCAGGCATCACGCCCTTCGGCGTACGGGAGGAGAGTCTCGTCGCCCTGGGCGCCATCGCCTGCAGGAACGCGCTCGAAGATGCAGGTCTCGGTCCTGAACGGATCGGGGCTTTTTTTCTTGGGAATTTCGCCGGCCAGGCTTTCGTCGGACAGAACCATATCGCGCCCATGGTGGCGCACGCGACGGGTCTGGGCGCGGTACCCTGCACCCGGCTTGAGGGCGCTTGCGCCTCGGGGGGGCTCGCCATGCGCCAGGGGGTGCTGGCCGTGGCCTCGGGTCAGGTGGACTTCGCGCTCATCGCGGGGGTGGAGAAGATGACTTGCGCCGAGACGGACGAGACGGCCTCCATCCTTGCCGCCGCCGGGGACGTGGCGGTGGAGGCGAGCGTCGGCTCCACGTTTCCCGCCCTTTTCGGCCTCATCGCCAGACGCCACATGCACGAGCATGGGACGACGCGCGAGGAGATCGCCCACGTGGCGGTGAAAAACCACGCCCACGGCAAGCTCAACCCGAACGCGCACATACAAAAAGACGTCACGCTTCCCCAGGTTATGGACGCCAGGCCCGTAGCCGACCCGCTCGGGCTTTTTGATTGCTCACTCATCAGCGACGGCGCGGCGGCCGTTGTCTTGTGCCCGTCCGAAACGGCTTCGGCGCATCACGAAAAGCCGGTCGAGGTTCTCGCGTCGGCGCAAGCCTCGGATTCTCCCGCGCTCTCCGACAAGCGCGACATCACCACTTTTTACGCCACGCAGAAGGCGGGAGAGGAGGCCTTCTCCCAGGCGGGGCTGAGCCGCGAGGACGTCGACCTGGCCGAGATTCACGATTGTTTCACGATGGCCGAGATCATCGCGCTCGAGGATTTGGGGTTTTTCGCCAGAGGCGAGGGCGGCCGCGGCGCGGTCGAGGGAATGACGAAGCTCGGCGGCGCGATGCCGGTCAACACCAGCGGCGGCCTGAAGTCGAAAGGCCACCCGGTGGGGGCGACGGGCGTGGCGCAGATTCATGAACTCACGCTTCAGTTGCGCGGAGAGGCGGGGGCGCGTCAGGTTCCGGGCGCCGAGGTGGGCCTCGCCCACAACCTGGGCGGCTCGGGCGCCACGTGCGCCGTGCATATTCTGGGTGCGACCGCCTGAGGCGGAGAAGGGTGGATGATCGCGCATGGAGACGTTCGTTTGCGCCGGATGCGGTCGGATTTATCTGGAACAATCGGAGCGCTGCGGGCATTGCGGCGCCGAGATGGAAGAGCGGCCGGCCTCGGGGAGGGGCATCGTCTACAGCTTCTCATCGGTTCACATGGGAGCCCGGGGGATGCCGACGCCCTATCTGCTCGCTCTGGTCGAACTGGAAGAGGGGGGGCGCATTCTCGCCCGCCTGGCGGATGATGACGAAAGCGAGCCGTCCATCGGCGGCAAAGTGATTTTTTCCGGTCTTTCGGATACCGGGCCGGTTTTCCGGATGCTTTGAGGGCATGTGCTGGTGAAAGCAATCGACAAGGAAGCGATTCGCGCCAGGGCGCTCTTCGTAGGCCACATGACGCCGGAAAGAGAGGGTTTGCTCGGCGGCTTGCGGAGCATCGGCATGGAGACGCTGTATTTCGATACTCCCCACAAAGCGCGCGCGCACACGAATTGGTGCGATTTCATTCTTTACGGGGCGGCCGGCTCCGCCGAGGCGGCTCCGATGCGGAGAATCGCGGAGACGGGCAAGCCTTTCGCCGCGGTGCTGCGCCCCGAGGACAAGGGGTTCACGCCCTTGAGCATCCGCTCGGGCGCGCGGGCCGTTTTCGTCGACGAAGTGCATCCCGAGGAAGTGTTCCAGTTCTCACGCACCCTGAACGAGGAGGGAAATCTTCGCCGGGAACTCAGGTGGCTTCGCACCGAGGCGAGGGAAGAGTCCGGCGGATGGCGGTTCGAGGGAACGAGCGCTGCGGCCGAGAGGCTCCGGCGTTCGATTCAGCTTGCGGGGCAGAAATACCGCTCCATCCTCCTGGAGGGGGAGAAGGGGTTGAATTTTCAGCTCGTTGCCCGCGCGCTCCATTCCCAGTATCCGGGGACGCGGCACCCGTTCCTGCACTGGGGGCCGAAGATGCGGCGCGCCTCGGTGCTGGAGAAAGCCATCAAGCGGATGGAAGAGAAGCGTGGCGAAGAGGGGGACGTCGTCGAGAAGGGGGGTACGCTCTTCATCGAGGACGCCCAGCTCATCGGGAGGGACCACCAGAAGGCGCTGGCCGGGGTTTTGAGGAAAAAAAGCCTCTCGCCGGAGTTTCGGGTGATATTCGGGTGCACGCACGATCCTGAAAGGCTGATACAGGATACGATTCTCAAGCGTCTGTACCGGAAGGAAACGACTTGTTTCATCAAGATTCCCCCGCTGCGCGAGAGGAAAAAGGACATTTCGCTCGTGGCCCAGGGGATTCTGGATGAATTCTCGAGCCGCATCGGGCAGCCGAGGAGGCGGATCACGCCGGCGGCGATGGAGTGGTTCTGTGGGCAGAAGTGGTGGGGTAACGAGTCCGAACTCGAGATGGCCGTATGCCGCGCTTTCCTCGTGAGCGAGGGCAACTCGATTTCACTCGATGATTTAAGCCCCTCTCCCCGAAGAGGGGGAGGCGGCGACATCGAGGGCTTTTTCCGCGAGAGGCTCTCCTCGGTGGTCACCGCCCTGGGCGACGGGGAGAGAAGCGACTTCTATGATCACACCATCCGCAGCGTCGAAAAGCCCCTGCTCGAACTGGTGCTCCGCGAAGCGGGCGGAAACCAGGTGCAGGCGTCGCGCCTGTTGGGCATGAACCGCAACACGCTCAGGAGAAAACTCCTGGAATTCGGCCTCACTAAGTCTTCTCCCTCCCGCCGGAGATAAATTCTTTGGCGCGTCGAGGCGATGGGTTCGCCGCCGTCATCCTTGCGGCGGGCCAGGGCAAGCGCATGGAATCCCCGCTGGCAAAAGTGCTGCATCCCGTGGGCGGAAAGCCCATGATCCACCACGTCGTGACAACCGCGAGAGAGGCGGGCGCCGCGCCCGTCGTCATCGTCGTGGGTTATCAGGCCCGCGATGTTCAGGCGGCGTTTTCCGGTGATGACGCGGAAGTCGTTTTCACCGTTCAGGAGGAGCAACGCGGCACGGGCCATGCCGCCGAGGTGGGCTTGTCCGGCCTGCCCGCCGAGGCGAAGCATCTATATCTCCTGTGCGGCGATGCGCCCCTGATACGAACCGCCACCTTGAGGCAGTTGGCCCGCATCCATGAGGAAGCGGGCGCGGCGGCCACCATGCTCACGGCCACCGCCGGGGAGCCGCACGGGTATGGCCGCACCCTGCGCGAGGGGGCGGAACTCATCGGCGTGGTGGAAGAGGCGGACGCGACGGAGGCGCAGAAGAAAATTACCGAGATCAACACGGGCGCCTACGTCTTCGAAGCCGCTTTCCTGCGAGCCGCCCTGCCGAGGATCAGGGACGAGAACAACCAGGGGGAATTCTACCTGCCCGACGTTTTCCCGATCGCGCGCGCCGGGGGCCGCGTTGTCCAAGGCCTTGATCTGGCGTCGCCCGAGGAGGCGCTAGGCGTGAACACGCAGGCGGACTTGCGCCGGGCGCAGGAAATCCACGAGAAACGCAAACTCGAGGGCTGATGCGCGCAAGGGCGCCCGATTCGGGTTTGTTGGAAAAGTCCGTAGGGGCTCCTGCAAGCAGTGAGTTTGTAGGGACAGGCCCCCGTGCCTGTCCATGCGAAGCGCAACCACGCGGGAATGGGCATATTCGATACGGGCGGCCACGGGGGGCCGCCCCTACGCAAAACCGCAAACTCTCCCCCTCCGGTCGGAACAATCCCTCATTCTTCAATCGGTATTGTGGATCTTTTCTCTCTCGTTGGTCGGTTCCATGCGCCGAATCATGAAATCGGGGGTTTTTCAACAACCCCGATTTGCTATAATTTCCCGCGCGGGATAGAAAAAACGAGAGGAAACGCCCGTTTCGGGGCGAATTTGTACGAATTTCAGGAAGGCGTCTCGTGAGAGCATTGATTCTGGCGGCCGGCCGAGGGGCTGGTCTGTATCCGTTTACGAATACCCGGCCCAAGGCGATGCTGCCGATGGCGGGCGAGATGCTCCTGCATTCGGCGCTGAAAAAGATACGTGCCGCCGGCGTGAGCGACCTCGTCGTCGTCGTCGGTCACCGCGCCGACAGGATCATCAACGAATTCGGCCAGGGTTCGCGCTACGGGATGACGATTCAATACATCCGCCAGGACGAACCCACGGGAATCCGGGACGCCATCAGCCTCGCGAAGGGCCACTTTCAGGAAGACGAGTCGTTTCTGCTGGTCTATGCGGACGTGCTGGCGTCCGAGAACATGTACCGCCAGGTCGTGCAGGCGTTCGGCACCTTTCATCAGCCCGTGGCGGCGATTTGCCATACGCCCCATGCCCAGAACTACGGCACGGTCTATCTCGGCAAGGATATGCAGATTGAGCGCCTGGTGGAAAAGCCCGTGGAGCGCGAGGTGGGCAATTACGTTCTGGCCGGCGTGTTCGTCATGCCCTCCCGGCTGTTCGATTTGCTCGAGCGACTCGAGATGGACGAGGCGCTCAACGAATTGTGCGCGGGCGAGGGGCTGCGTTCCTCGATTTGGGAAGAGCCTTGGCTGGACGCCCAGCATCCCTGGGACCTGCTCAAGGGCAACCGGATGGTCATGGACACCTGGAGCGAGGCCCGCGTGGACGGCAGCGTGCGGCTCAGGGGCGCGGTGCAGTTTCGCGGCCCGGTGGTGATCGAGAAGAACGTGGTGATCGAATCGGGCGCTTCCATCTTCGGACCGTGCTTCATCGGGGAGAACACCTTTCTGGGGAACGGGGTTCTGGTGCGCCCTTATACGGCCATCGGCGCGAACGCGACCATCGGCTTCGGCGTGGAGCTCAAGAACTGCATCCTGTTCAACGGCGTTCGCGTGGGGCGCCTCTCCTTCGTGGGCGACAGCGTGGTCGGCGAGGACGCCGTGGTGGGTTCGGGTACGCTGACGCTGATCCAGAACCTCGACCAGGCCCCCATCGCGGTGCGCATGCCGGAGGGAATGGTCGATTCGGGCCTCGACAAGGTGGGTTCCTTCCTGGGCGACGGGGCGCAAGTCGGCGCCTCGAACACCCTGGCCTCGGGCACCGTCATCCCGCCCGGTGAAGTCGTTCCGCATCACTACACCTATCCGAGGGGAGAGAACTAGCATGTGCGGCATCGCGGGCATGGCGGCGGGCACGAACGTCTCGCAGAAGCTCCTGCGCTCGATCGCCGCCCTGGAATACCGCGGCTACGACTCCTGCGGCATGGCCGTCCAGAGAAACGGGGCGATAGACATCCGCAAGAACGTGGGCACCGTGGAGGCGGTGAATTCTCTCGAGCGCTTCACGGACATGAAGGGGCTGGTGGGCATCGCGCACACGCGCTGGGCGACGCACGGCGGGGTGACGCAGGCGAACGCGCACCCCCACGCGGACAACGAGAGCCGCCTGGCCGTGGTCCACAACGGCATCATCTCGAACTACAAGGAACTCAGGGAAAAACTCGCGCGCGAAGGCGCTGCGTTCCGTTCCGAGACGGATTCCGAGGTCATCGCGCATCTCGTGGCGCAGAAAATCGCGCGGAACGGCCAGGACGTGGAGGAGGGCTTCGTCGAGGCGATCGACGAGCTCGAGGGCACCTTCGCCCTGGCGGTCATCTCGATAGACGCGCCGGGCCGGATTTTTTGCGTGAAGCGCGAATCGCCCCTCATCATCGGACTGGGGGACGACGCCAACTACGTGGGGTCGGATTTCAGCGCGTTTTTCGAGTTCACCCGCCGGGCGATCATCATGGAAGACGGCGAATACGCGCTCATCACGCCGGAGAGCTATGCGGTCAAGAGCCTGCTCACCAGAGAGCGCGTCGACAAGGAAGTCACCGAGATCGAGTGGGACGCGGAGAAGGCGCGCCGGGGCGGGTATCCCCATTTCATGCTCAAGGAGATTTACGATCAGCCCACCACCGTTCAGGCCGCCCTCCAGATTCCCAGGGGAGATGTCCAGGCCCTGGCCGGGATGATTCACGAATCGCGCCAGTGCTTCCTGGGCGGCGTGGGAACGACCTATTACATCGCGTCGATGGGGCAGTACTTCTTCAGCCGCCTGGGCGGGAGGTTTCTGCCCGTCGTCAGCACGGACGAGTTTGCCCACATCGCGGAAATCGGCCCCGAGGACGCCTTTTGCGCCATCAGCCAGTCGGGGGAGACCTACGACACGCTGAGCGCCCTGCGCCATGCAAAAGGGAGCGGCGCCAGGACGGCGGGCATCGTGAATATGATGGGCTCCACCCTCGTCCGCTCGGTGGACGTGCCGATTCTCCAGGGCGCGGGACCCGAAAAGTGCGTCATCAGCACCAAGACGGCCCTGAGCCAGGCGGTTATCTTGCTGCTCGCCTCGATGGAGCTGGGCCTGCTCACGGGGCGCTTGAGCGAGTCGGAAGTGGCGTCGCTGAGAGAGGAGGTCGCTTCCCTGTCCGACCTCGTGCTCGAGACGCTCAACGAACGCTCGGGTTATTTCCACGCTGCGGCGAACGCGCACCAGCACATGAAGAACTGGCTCTACCTGGGCCGGGGCATCTATTACCCCGCGGCGCTCGAGTGCGCGCTCAAGATGAAGGAAGTCACCTACCTCCACGCGGAGGGGATGAGCGCGGGATTCCTCAAGCACGGAACCATCTCCCTCATCGACGAGAACATGTACACCATCGTCCTGATGCCCACGCCCGAAGAGGCCGAACTCCACGCGCTCACCAGGAGCAGTGCGGAGGAGGTCCGCGCGCGCGGCGGCTTCGTGCTGGGCTACCGCTTCGAGGGAGACGAGGTGGTGGAGGGCCTGTTCAGCGAGGAGATCGTGCTGCCCAGGGTCTCCCCCCTGCTCGCGCCCTTCCTGCACATGGTCTCCGGGCAGTTGCTGGCCTACTTCATCGCGGTGGCGCTCAAGCGCGACGTCGACAGGCCGCGCGCGCTGGCGAAGTCCGTCACCGTCGCCTGAGGGCGCTCCCCCCGATGCCGAACGCGAAGTTTCAGGGAACGGACGGGGTCCGCGGACTCGCCGCAGGTGAGGATCACCCCCAGGCTTCGGGTAGCGACCCGCGCACGGTCTTTGTGGAAAACGGCGTCCTGACGCCGCGGTTCGTCGAGCATTACGTCTTCGAGGCCGGCAAATGGCTTCTGGAGAGGGCCTCCGAGAAGCTCATTTCCCCCGCGGCGGTGGTATTGGCCTGGGACCCAAGGGACGTGGGCGGGGATTTTTCCTCCGCCTGCGTGAACGGTCTCCTGCGCGCGGACGCGCATGTGCTCTCGCTCGGGGTGATGCCCGCGCCTGTGGCGGCCGCCTATCTGGCGGGCGTGGGTGCGGCAGGCGCGGTGGTGCTCACCGCTTCGCACAATCCCGCGGATCAGAACGGCGTGAAAATCCTTTTGTCCCCCGATTCGATGAAGCCCCTCCCGGATGAGGATGCGGCGTTGAGCGCCCGCGTCTGGGCGAGCGAGTGGAGCGCGGTGGAGCAGACGCCCGAGAGCGGACACGGCGTGGAAGCGGCCGCCGAGGCGCGCGCGTTTTACCTGGATTACGTCACCCGGCTTCCCAACTGCTGGCTGCGCGAGGGCGATCTCGCCCGGTGGAGCCTCGTGGTGGACCCGGCGGCGGGGGCCTGGAGCGGGCTGGCCGCGCAGGTCCTGGAGGAGCTTAACCCCTTGAGCGTGTGCGAGGTGAACGCTTTGGGCGATGGCCGCGTGAACGAGAACGGCGGCGTGGTCGCGCTCGAGGGCAGGCGCGTCATCGAGGGAGAAGACGCCGGTTTCCTCAGTGGCCACGCGGGCGCGCGGGCGCTGTTTGAGGCGGGCCGCGCGCGGCGCGAAGAACTGAAACGAGGCGACGGCCTGGCGGCGGCCTGCGTCCTGGACGCCGATGGCGACAGGGGCTGCGCCCTCGTCTACAATCCGCATCGAGACGCGCTTCACGTCATCGACGGGGACGACGCGCTCGTCTTCCAAGCCCGTTTCCTTAAAGAAGAGGGTGAACTGCCCGAAGATGGCGCCGCCGCCCTCACGATAGAGAGCGACGCGGGCGCGGCGGCGGCCCTGAATGAGGTGGGGCTTCGGGTCGTCTTCACCCCCGTGGGGGATAAGTGGATCTTGAACGAGGCGCGCAAATGGGGGGATCGCTTCGCCTTGGGGGGCGAGGAATCAGGCCACACGATTGCGCCGGGCCTGCTCGTGAATGCGGTGGGCGAAGGGCGGAAATTCGCGGCGGGAGACGGTCTCAAGAGTTTCCTCAACACCTGCGCCGCGGTGCGGAGCCTTTTTGAAGAGGCGGAACCCGAAGAAGCGTATGCGGCGGTCGCAGCGCCGTTTCCCAGGGGATTCAAGAGGTCTTATTATGCCTACCACGTGGAGCGGAGCCGCTTCGCGCCGGGCGCTGCGGCATGGGAGGCGGTCGCAGCCAGGCTCATGGAGAGTGCGGAGAGTGTCTTTTCGGGCGTAGCCGCCCCGCGCTTTGCGCCTCTGGAGGATGACGCGGGCGTCATGTATCTCGCCCTGGAAGACGAGGCGGGCGGGCCGCTGGGCGCGATCTATGTGAGGAACTCAGGCACGGAGAGCCGGACGGGCGTGGTTTTGAGAGGCCCCCTGGAGTGGCAGGAGAAACTCTGCGCCGTGGGAGATGAGGTGTTGCGCGAGATTCTAAGGCACATGAAGGATGACGACGCTCCCGGCGCGCGGGCGGAGGCCTGCTTGCTGGAGGCCTTGCGCGAGTGTGAAATGGACGCTACGGCGGTCGATGCGCATCTGGAGTCGGACGCAGAGGCCCGCTTCGGCGCGCCGGTTCAAGCGCCCGGTATCCGAAAAGAGGTTCTGCGTGGCGGTCTGGCTCGCGAAGATGAAGGCAGTCTGAGCATCACGCCGCTCGGTGCGTGGTATCTGGAGCAGAGAAAATGAGCGCAACGGCGCCTGAATCCTATTTCCGCAGGCTCGGCGAATTCCCGCACCGGGATTTGTTCGAGGAGGGGTGCAAAGTCTGGGAGGCGGTCGGCCGTCTGGAGGATTTCGTCCGGAATCTGGTGGAGGAAGCCGATGCGCCTTTGAGCGGGGCCGCAGCGCTTCGGGTGGAAGAGGGCCTCGTGGTGAGCGAGGGGCTGCTCGTAACAGGAGAGCGCCTGAAAATCGCCTCTGTCGGCCTGCTCGTGGAAGCGGGCGCGCGGATCGAGCCCGGCGCCGTCATCAAGGGGCCGACGGTGCTTTGCGCGGGCACGGAGGTTCGCCACGGCGCGTATCTGCGGGGCGGCTGCCTCATCGGGCCGGGCGCCGTCGTGGGCCATGCGACGGAAGTCAAGAACAGCGCCTTTTTGAACGGCGCGCACGCGGGGCATTTCGCCTACGTGGGGGACAGCATCCTGGGCGCGGAGGCGAACCTGGGCGCCGGCGTCAAGCTGGCGAATTTAGAACTCAGGACGGAAGAAGAGAAAAAAACGGGTGTGGTGAAAAACATCGTCTTGCGCGCAGAAGGAGAATGGATCGACACCGGCCTCTCGAAGCTGGGCGCCGTGATCGGCGATGACGTCGAGATCGGGTGCAACGCCGTGACTTCGCCTGGCGCCCTGCTGGGTCCCGGCTCCTGGGTCGCGCCGAACGTGACCGTCTCCAAGGGAGTCTATCCCGAGCGGACGCTCATCCGCGCGCCCAAGCCGAGCGTGGGCCATCGCCCGTTCTGATCCGAAAAACATACCCGTGGACTACTTGGAAAACCTGAATCCCCAGCAGAAAGAGGCGGTCCTGGCGCCGCCGGGCGCGAACCTGGTGCTGGCGGGGGCGGGTTCGGGCAAGACGCGCGTGCTCGTCCACCGCGTCCTGCGCCTGCTCGCCGAGGGTCTCGCGCCGAACCGGATTCTCGCCATCACGTTCACGAACAAGGCGGCGGGCGAGATGCGGGAGCGCCTGTTCGCCTCGCTGGAAGAGGGCGCGCGCGGCATCTGGGTGGGCACCTTTCACGCGGTGTGCGCGAGGATTCTGAGAGCCGAAGCCGAGGCGGCGGGCCTCTCGCCCGGTTTCACCATCTTCTCGCGCGGGGAATGCCTCACGCTGGTGAAGCGCTGCATGGCGGCTGCGAATATCAGCGAGGAGCGCTACCCGCCCCGTTCGGTCCTGGATCAGGTGGGACGCCGCAAGACCTCGCCGGCGGAGGATTCCGAACCGGCTCCTTTCAGCGTCGACGCCACTGCCCTGAAGATCACGCCCGCCTATGAGCGCGCCCTGCGCGATGTGGGCGCGGTCGATTTCGATGACCTGCTGGCGCGCCCCCTGCAAATGTTCCGGCGGCATCCCGAGGTTCTCCGGAAATACCAGGAGCGTTTCGAGGAAATACTCGTCGATGAATACCAGGACACCAACCCCGCCCAGGATGAACTCGTCGCCCTGCTCTCGCGCGCTCACGGGCGCGTGTTCGCCGTGGGGGATGACGATCAGGGCATCTACGGCTGGCGGGGCGCGCGGGTGGAGAACATCCTCGGTTTCGAGCGCAGGTTCGCAGGCGCCAGGGTGTTCCGTCTCGAAGAGAACTACCGCTCGAGCGGCGCGATACTCGGCCTCGCCTCGCGCATCATGGGCGGAGCGGGCGCGCGCCTTGAGAAGCGCCTTTTCACGCGCAAGGCCGCCGGGGAAGCCGTCTGCTATCTGGCGGCGGCGAACGCGGAAGAAGAGGCGGAAGCCGTCATCAAGCGCTTGATCGAATCAGGAGCGGGCGGTGAGATTCCCTGGGGAGAGGCGGCCGTCTTCTACCGGATCAACACGCAATCGCGCGCCCTCGAAGAGGCGGCCAGAAGAAGAGGGATTCCCTACCAGGTGGTGAAGGGTCAGCGGTTTTTCGACCGCGCCGAAGTGCAGGACCTGGCCGCCTACTTGCGGCTGCTCATCCGGCCGGATGACGGCGCGGCTTTTTCGCGGGTCGTGAACCGCCCGCCCCGGGGGCTGGGACCCGAGCGCCTGAAGGCCATCGCGCGGGAAGACGCTTCCGGCGTCACGACCGCCGATGCGGAGGCTGCCTTGAACGAGGGCCGCCTCCGGGGCAATGCGGCGGAAAACCTCAGGCTCCTCCTGGATACGCTCAAGGCGCTCACCTCGTTCCGGGCGGGCCCCGCGCGCCTGATCGAAGCGATTCTCGATCGGACGGGTTATCGGGCCTGGGTGGAGGGGGCCATGCGAGGGAGCGCATCCGTCGAACGCCGCCGCGCCGCCGCGCGTGCGATAGAGGGCGCTCAAGAGTTCGTCGCCGCGGCCCGCGCGTTCGAGGAGCGGATACAGGAAGAAGAGGGGGTATCGCCCGAATCGGATGAGGCCAAGACCCTGTTCCTGGAGGAGCTGGCCCTGATGGGCGAGGCGGATGAGCTCTCCGGCGAGAGCGGCGCGCTCTCCCTGATGACGCTTCATGCGGCGAAGGGCCTGGAATTCGCCGCCGTGGGCGTCGTCGGCGTTCAGGAGGGGCTGGTTCCGCTTGGTCGTTCCAAGGATGATCCTGCTTCCCTCGATGAGGAGAGGAGGCTCCTCTACGTGGGCGTCACGCGGGCGAAGAAGTTCTTGTGTCTCTCCTGGGCCAGGGAGCGGCGGCCCGATGGCAAGAAGGAAAGCTGGGCGACGCGCCCGAGCCGCTTCCTGGAAGGCCTGGGGCCCGAACTTATCAAGAAAGTGGGCGATCACGCGCCTGCGCAAAGGCGCGCCCCGCGCGGTTTCGACAGCCGGCGTGATGCCGGCGACTCGCGATACGCCGATATTCTGGCGGAAGCGAAAGCCGCTCCGCATCAAAAAGAGAAGAGCGCGCCCGCCATACCTCCCGCCGCGCTCGGCCCGTTCGCGCCCGGCGCGCGCGTCAAGCACAAGAAATTCGGCCTGGGCGTCATCCGCTCGCGCGAGGGAACCGGAGACCGGACGACGGTGAGCGTTGAGTTCGAGAAGGCGGGACCCAGGAAGCTGGTTTTGAAGTACGCGCCGCTCTCGCCCGCGGATGAGGGCGTTGACGGGGGCGAGAACCGGGCGGTATAAGGG
>VXPH01000053.1 GCA_009839615.1 Nitrospinota bacterium | reverse complement strand
ATTGCGCCAGGCGAAGCCCTGGAGAGGAGGATGCCATGACCTGAAACCTCTCGTAGCGACCCAGCGGGTTCGACTCCCGTCCGGCAAAGGCGAAGCCGGCCAGCCGGAAGCGAGTCTTGCATGGCGTGCGGCAACGCGCGTCGTGAAGCGTAGACAGCAGGTGACGAAGCGGCGGGGTAAGCCTCGAAATCGGTCAATCGACGACGCCTTCATTGTTAATCGTGTGGGGGCAGCACCGGAAGCGCCGCCATCGGCGAGGCGCAACGGGTCGTCCGGGGTCGTGGACCGGCGCAGAGTCACGGGATGGGTCGCCAGGGAACCTGGGAGATCCTGCTCTTGCCCGTGGGCAAGAACGCTGGAAAGGGGATGCCAGCATGAAAATCCAGACCCCGGCCCGCCGCCGGGCCTGCACGGCGGTGGGAGCGCCCCATGGCGGACACGAACCCGGCAGGCGCCCGCGGAGCCGACCGGCGAAAACAATAAGCCGGAGGACGTGCGAGGGCAGGAAGTCGTAGCGCCCTGATAGTACCGCCGAAGGCGGGGAACCGTGGCCATCGGGACCCGCTGGAGGGAAGCGGGGCGTCACCTGTACAGAGCCACTGATGGGAAACGCTAGAGGAAACCCTGAGTTCCACAAACACGTACACGAAACAGCAGTGGATAGCCCAACAGGCGAGGGAGCATCCGGAGCGGGTGTTCACGTCCCTGCACCACCTCATCGACGGCGAGTGGATGCGCGAAGCGTATCGCCGCACGCGCAAGGATGGGGCGAGGGGCATCGACGGCGTGAGCGCCGCCGACTACGAGAAGGACCTGGAGGCGAATCTCGACGACCTCCTGTGCCGGATGAAGTCGAGCCGCTACTTTGCGCCGCCGGTGCGCCGCCACTACATCCCGAAGGCGGACGGCACGAAACGACCGCTCGGCATCCCGACGTTCGAAGACAAGGTGGCGCAGCGGGCAATCCTGATGCTGCTGGAGCCGATTTACGAGACGGACTTTTTGACTTGCTCGTACGGCTTCCGGCCCAAACGGTCGGCTCACGATGCACTGGACGCACTTCGCACGGGCATCATGGAGCAGCGCCAGCGGTGGGTGATTGACGCAGATATCTCGAAGTACTTCGACTCGATATCGCACACCCACCTGCGGTCATTCCTCGACCTGCGGATCAAGGACGGCGTCGTAAGGCGCATGATTGACAAATGGCTGAAAGCGGGGGTGCTCGAAGAGGGGGCCGTGCACAGGCCGGTCACCGGCACTCCCCAGGGCGGGGTAATCTCGCCGATGCTCTCCAACATCTTCCTGCACCACGTGCTGGACAAGTGGTTCGAGGAAGTGGCGAGGCCGCGCCTGCGCGGAAACTGCCAGTTGGTGCGATTCGCCGACGATTTTGTCGTCGCCCTCGAAGACCGCCACAGCGGCAAGCGGCTGCTTGACGTGCTGGGTAAACGTCTCGGTCGATACGGGCTCACGCTCCATGAGGCCAAGACGCGCTACGTGGACTTCCGCCGGACGCGCCCCTACGGGCGTCACTGGATGGCGTCGGCCACGACGTTCGACTTCCTCGGCTTCACCCACGTCTGGGGGCGGTCGATGCAAGGCAAGGTCGTCGTTCGTCAAATCACGGCGAAGGGCCGCTACGCCCGCGCGCTCAAATCGGTGCACGAGTGGTGCAAGAGAAACCGGCACCTGCCGATTCAGGCGCAGCACGACTATCTCGTGCGGGCGATACGAGGCCACTGCGCATACTACGGTCTAAGGGGGAACGGCAGGCGTCTCAAGTGGTTCCGCTACCAGGTGGCTCGCACGTGGCGGAAGTGGCTTGCGCGCCGCAGCCGCCTGCGTCGCATGAACTGGTACCGGATGAACGAGTTCCTCATGCGATACCCCCTTCCTTCAGTCTCTTACGCGCGCTCACGGCAAAGCTTCTTGAGCGAACCTGACAGGTGAGGAACCGAGTGCGTCAATCGCGCACGCTCGGGTCTGTGGGGGGCGGGGCGCAGCAATGCCCCCGCCTACCCGGCCACCCGGCCCGCAGACAGGGACTCCCCTGGATGCGCTGGAGTTGTAACGAACCCGCTTGCGTTTTGATTACATTTATTTTTATGGATTTGCAACTGATTTAAAAACAATAACTTGATTTTTATATTCCAGATAATTCGATAAATTCCGGTAAAATTCGATAAATTCACGGGGTTTTTCGATAAATTATCGAGGGGAAATGCGCGAAATTGCGGGGAATTTCGGGGCCCGAATGCACGCAAATGCGGGCGGATGCGCGCGCGAAAACCGGCGCCGACGGCAGGTTTCCGCCGCCGCATCCAGGCGCGGGGGAATTCTGCCACAGGCCGCACTCCACTCGATGACGGCAAATGCGGGGAGTTGCGGGGGTGAAATTCACCCGGGCGCGCTTTTCATATGGGCGCAAGGGCCTGATGGAACGGGGGCTTTCCGGGAGAGCCGGACTTCTCGTGAAACTTCAATGATGATTCGCAACTAATTGATATTCAATTCGTTATATCCATGTTCGGAGCATTGATGGAACTTAGCAAGGCGTGCGCCGCGGCGCTCAGAGGGGTGGGAATGCCGTGCCTGGCACCGATTCGAACGACCGCCCCCGTCATGACGTCCGCCTCGATGGGGCGTCCGGCGCGCCTGTCGACGAGCATGGAGGTGGTCGCCTCGGGGTCGGCGTCTTTCAAGCGCTCGATGGTGCGCTCGGCGACGTCATCCGCCAGCACCGCGCCCTCCGCCCTCCCCACGGCCGCGCACTCGCGCACGAGTCCGCGGCAGAGTTCGGCGACGTCGGGCTCATGCAGCACGCCCCGGCCCCTGTCCGTCAGCGCGGTGGCGGGGCCCGCGCCGACGTTGTTGCACAACTTCGCCCAGGAGGCGGTCGTGAAATCGGAAGTCGGCTTCACCGGAACATCCGTGTCCTCATAAAGAGACGCGAGAAATCGCGCGCCCCGGCCATCTTCGGGAACGAGCCCGGCGCCTCCCTGCTGCGCCACGTGGCCGGGAGCCAGTCTGTCCGCCGGACAATTCACCACGACCGGAACGACCTCCGCTCCTCGGGTGTAAGGTTCCACGCGCTCTCTGTGCTCCACGCCGTTCTGTAAAACGGCGATGACGGTATCCCCGCCAACGAGAGCCTCCAGCCAACCCGCGACGTCCGGCACCTGATGCCCCTTCACCGCCAGGAGAACGCAGTCGACCGGTCCCGCTTTCGAGGGAGAGGTGACGCACTTGACCTTCGATTCGATGACGGAATCCGGCGTTTCCACCACGAGCTTCTCGATGGGTCTGCGCACGCACAGCGTAACGTCGTGTCGCTCCAATCGGCACAACCGGACCCCGAACACGCCGCCGATGGCGCCGACTCCCAGCACGGCTACCTTGCTCATCAATCACACTCCTGCAATTCATACCAAAACACGATGGCTCCTGTGCGCCGCGACCGAAACCATAACGCGCACGACACCGGCCAGAGAATCCCAGCCCGAGCTATATCCTATTTTATCCAACTCATACAAAGCAGAGCTCAAGCGCGCCTCATCCGCCACTCCCATCGCCGAAATCGCTTCATGCAGGGCCTGCGTTCCCTGGCCTTCGGCCGCGCACTCCAAGTGTGCGCGACTGATTTTATTCGTTCGATATTCGGCCTGTTTCAAGACATCACCGGACACTTTTTTCAAAATGTCCAAACAGCCCATTGCGCGCAACGCTATCATCACTCCGCACCAAAAATCATCGCCGGATGGCGTGAGCCCCGGGCCGAGGCCTACGAGCCTGCGGGCGGCGGCGGGAATTTCATGATTCCCCTCACCATTGAGCGAATACGAGAGCCAATGGCGAAAGTCTGAGATTCCCTGCCATGAGATTTTGTGAAATGCGTCCCCATTCGAGATTTCCACGCCGCCCACAACCTGCGCAATGAGCGGGGCCAAACCCTCCCGAGACCCCGTCTCGACTATCCATTGAACGAGAAACGGGAGATTATGCAGGAAAAAATCCAAATTCCACCCAACCGGAAACGGCTCAGGCTTCCATATCTTAGAACGGGATATATCGATTTTCATCCTGGGGCCGAGTTGCATCCAGCCATCCTGGATTTTGGTGGGGCTTCCCGATTCTACGATTTGCGTGAAATCCATGTCGCCCGAGAATTCACATAGCGCATTCAAGGGTCCCGGCCCGATACTCCGCTCCCCGACGCACGCGAGCCGCCCGGAAGTATTTTCCACATACAAACTTCTACGAAACACGCCGATGATTTTTGCTTCATCCGGTGCGTTGAGGAAATCCTTGGCAAATGCGCCCATAAGATCGACTTTGGAGACAACCTGCATATATCAGACCCGCACCATGAAATGACTATTTCCACCACACAAAGAAAATCCCCTCATCCACGGTATAAAAGACGAGGGGATTGCCGCATGGGCCATCATCAATCACAACCAGGACCCCTGATCTCTCTCGCCACGACGTCGGGCGGTACAAGCGTTTCATAAAAGCTCGGGTCCGTCAGTTGTTTATCGATCAGTCCGGCTATCTGGGAGAGCAGCATCTCACGTTTCATCAACCCCAAGCGATATATGCCGATCGGGTTGATGAGTCTCATGTAATAGTGGTTTCCGGCGTCATAGTCCGTGGAGCAGGCAGAGGGTTTTTGAGCGATAGAAAGAGGTCCACTAAAAACCTCGGCGAATCGGACCAGTACTTCCTCATCATGCAAATCCGCTGGAATTTCGGGAAATCTGGCTAAGAGTTCCTGCGCATTCATTGTACAACTCCTTCATGGGGTGGCTGGTCTCAAACTGAACAACTCACAAAAGTTTACCACACGCCCCTCGGTTTGGCTGTCCGCTTCTTTGCTCTTCTCATGCCAAAACGAGTGAATTCCCAGAAAAAGCGTGAGGATTACATTTCCCGGATAAACCGCGCGGCATAGCTTCTGATATTTTTCCCGTTCAGAACATGAAACTGACGAATGCGGGCGATGGTCTCTCCGGAAAAACGGCCAATGGGAATGTGAATCAAATGCTTGTTGTGCAGCCGCGCAATCCGCCGCCAGCGAGAATTGGGTGGCAGGGGACTCACCAGAGCGATGAATCGCTCTCTCGAATGAAAACACGCACCTGCGATCAATCGCTCCTCTAGTGTCTGCGTGTAGTGAAAACGCGGATCTCGCCAGACATCCTCGATATAGCGGGGAGGAAAAACAAAGAAAGCACCGCCGTATTGCGATTCCGCGATGCCGGGACCCACCAGATTATCCCCGAACGGGGTCGCATACATGCAGAGCGTCGATTCCTGATCATGTTCGGCGTACCACATCGTACGCCACGAATACTTCCCGGGGTCGGCAGGCGTATCGAACAAAAAGA
>VXPH01000144.1 GCA_009839615.1 Nitrospinota bacterium | reverse complement strand
GGGAAATCACGAGCGGGGCGGGTTCTTCAACAGCCTCCCTCAACCCCCCACGCGCTCGACGGTCTCGCCGTAGCCCGCCCTGCCGGTCACCTCGCCGTCTTCCATCACGACCTCGCCGCGCACGAGCGTCATCACGGGCGCGCCCTTCATCGTCCAGCCGTCGAACGGCGTCCACTTGCACTTGGAGACGATGTCCGCGTCGCGCAGCGTCTCCTCCCGGTCCATGTCCACGACGATGAAGTCCGCGTCCGCGCCCACCTGGATGCACCCTTTGCGGGGGTAGATGCTGAATACGCGCGCGGGCTGCTCGCAGCAGATGCGCACCATCTGGTTGAGCGTGAGGACGCCCTCGCTCACGGCGTTCAGCATCAGGCGCACCGTGGTCTCCACGCCCGGTATCCCGAAGGGCGCGTCGTGGATGTTCTCCAGCCCGTCCACCTTCCGCTGGCGCGGGAAGGGGCAGTGGTCGGTGCCGATGGTGTCCACCATGCCGCGCCCGAGCGCCACGCGCATGCCGTCGCGCGTCTCCGCCGATCGGATGACCGGCGTGAATTTCACGAACGGCCCGAGTTCTTCGAGGTGCGAGTGGTCGAGATAGAAATACTGGGGGCAGCTTTCGGCATATATCCGCGCGCCGCGCGAGCGCGCCGCCTGAATGGCCTCGAGCAGAACGGGTTGGCTCACGTGCGCCACCAGCACCCTGCAGCCGGTGAGTTCGGCGAGGGCCACGGCGTCGAGCGTCGCCACGTATTCGCTCTCGGGGGTTCGCCAGTCGGTGATGCACATGTAGTCCGTTCGGTTATCGGCGTCGATTTTCTCTTTCGCTTTATTGAGGATGGAATCGCTCTCGCAGTGCAGCATCACCGTGCCGCCGAAGGATTTGACTTCGCGCATGATGTTCAGGAGCACCCCCTCGGAGAGATCCGGCACGCCGTGCAGATCGCACATGAAGCCCTTGAAGCCGAGCGCGCCGCCCTCCCACATGGGGCGCAGGTGCTCGAGGTTGTCGACGTCGAGGCCGCCCAACTGGCCGAAATCCACCACCGAGCGCGAGTCGATGTAGGCGGTCTTGTCTTCTAAAATCTCCCGCGTGTAGACGAGCGGGTCGCTCCGGTGGTGGTCGATCACGGTGGTGATGCCGCCCCGCGCCGCCGCCTCGGTGCCCGTCGTCCAGTCCTCCCTGTCCGTGAAGCCCGGGTCCATCATGTGCACGTGCTCATCCACCATGCCCGGCAGGAGATGGCGGCCCGCGGCGTCGATTTCACGAGCGGCGCCGGCTTCGGCTTTATGCGTGATGGCGGCGATCCGCCCCCCTTCCACGTAGACGCAGCCCTCGTAGGTATCCGTGGGCGTCACGATTTTCGCGTTCTTGATCAAAAGGTCGGCGTTCATGCGGGTGCCCTCTCATGAATTGGCGTTTTTCCCTGAAATTTCGCGTGGTTCGAGAACGACGGCATTATGACGCATTCAGGCGCGGGGAGCCAAGGGAGGGGAGTAGAGTGATTTGATAATCACTCCCCCCTTGAGGGGGAGTCGGCAAGACGAGGGCGCAGCCCGAAGTCGCGCCGGTGGGGGGAGTTTTTCATTTAGAATCGTCCCCCCACCGAATCGGCCTTCGTACAAACCGCTCGGCTTCATCGTCGGGCTTTCCCCTCGGGAAGCCCGACCCTCAAGGGGGGAGTGAATCTCTTCTCTACTCGTTGGGATTCACCACCAAGGGAAGAGTTGGTTCAACCTGCCTGAAAGAGTTCGCGGTATTGTAGGGGTTGTGAGGCGGGCAGGTACAGGGGTCGCCACTACACCTTAACCCTTTCGCAGGCTTCCGTAGGGACAACCCCCCGTGGTTGTCCTTTGTATGTAGATGTGGAAGTCGGACAGGCACAGGGGCCTGTCCCTACGCAAAAAGCCCAATCGCTCATTCATCAATCGCGTTTGATCCCTAATTCACACCTTTTCCTTTTGGCGGAATTCCCAACTCCCGCCGTTTCCGGATGACGCCCGAGAGGCGGTACCATGCCGGGCGGCCGGGGTCGACCCGCGAGCCGCGCTCGATGAGGCGCGAGGCGAAGTCCGGCTCCTTGTTCAGATAGACGAGCAGGGAGGCGAGGTTCAGGAGCACGCCCGCGTCTTCGGGCGATTTTTTCTCCGCGTCCCGCAGGATTTCCTCCGCCTCCTCAAAACGGTACTGGGAGACCAGGTATCTGGCGTACCTGTTGGAGACGAGCGGGTTCCCGGGGTCGAGTTCGCGGGCCTTGCGGTAAGCGGCGAGCGTTTCCTCCAGATCGCCCGCCTCGTCCATCATCTTCGCCAGGGCGAGCCAGGCCTCCACGTTACCGGGGTTGATCTTAAGATCGCGGCGGATGAGGTTGAGGGCGGCCGCATCCTTTTTTTTCTCCATGAGCGCCAGGGCGCGTTCGTAATGCGCGCTCGTCGTTTTCTGAAGAATCGAAAACCCCTCGTCCGACTCGATGATTCTGGACGTCCCCCCGAGCTTCAGGTCCTGCACCTCGGCCCGCGCGCCGACGCTCAACTCCGATGGCTGGGCCTTTCCGATGGCCGTCGCCTTATCCTTGAACTCCCGGGCCACCTTGCGGAAGGGAATCCCGAGAATGGCCGTCTTGTCATACGCTTCTTTGGCTATCTCGTAGGTGGGCAGCGTCAGGACGCGGAAAAAATGCGGGTCCTGCGCTTTTTTATCCGGCGCCGGTTTTGACTGGCGTACGGGCTCCGTTTGCTCCCGGGGGGTGAAGAGTGCGCGGATGTTCGCGCAGCCGGCCAGCAACAAAAACGCCGCAGGCAAAACGATGATTGCCCACACCCGCCCGTCCACTCGCATGGCGGCGCTAGGCTTCCGCGTCGGCCAGGGCGCGTTCGAGGGCTTGCTGGAAAACCTCCATGGGCTGCGCGCCGGTGATTCTGTATTGGCCGGAAAAATCGACCGTGGGCGTGGACTGTATGCCGGCGTTCACGGCCTCGATGTGATCCGCCCAGACGCGCTTCGTCATATCCGGATCGGCCATGACTTCGCGCATCATCGCGGGCTCCGCCCCCAGCCGCTCGGCGGCGGCCACGAGCACGTCTGCGTCGTCGATGTTCCTGCACTCGACCAGGTGCGTTCGCTCCACGGCTTCCAGGTACTCTCCCTCGCGCTCGGGGAGTTGGGCGGCGAAGGCCTTGATGGCGACCGCGCCGGGCGTGGAATGGGGGTAGGGGAAATCGCGGCGCGCCATGAGAACGGGGTTTATCTCCTCGCCGCCGGGGTGGCTTTTCGCCATCTCCCAGTGCCCCATGATGGCCTCCTTGCGGGCCGGACGGTGGTCCGGCTCGGGAGAAAGCAGAAAGGCGCGGTAGCGGATGGCGAGGCGTCCATTCGCCATTCGCTTGAGTTTTCGCAACCGCCCGGTTGCGATCAGGCACCAGGCTCAATGGACGCAGTAGGTGTAGGTGGCTTCTACGACGGATTCGTTCGGCAATGCGTGCTCCTCATCGTTCGGCGGATTTGACGGCCAATCCTTTCATTTTGAGCAACACGGCGCAAACGCCGGACGTGGATCAGCGCAGGTATTCCCGCGTTTGCCGGGCGCGCGAGTTGTTTTGAGAGAGGCGGCCCTTCAGGGCCTCCAGATCGTCCGCATCGTCGACGTCGCGCCATTCGGGGAGGAGGGAAGTCCCGATGCCGAGCGCGTCCGCTCTCTCCAGCGTGTACGAGAGAACCTCGCTCGTGCTCCAGGGGATGCCGCTAAAGATTTCAGGGACGAACCGGTTCATACCGATCAAGTAGTAGCCCCCGTCCGCCGCGGGGCCGAGCGTAATTTTCGGCGCATCCGTGCTCGCAAGACTTTCGAACGCATCGCCCAGAACCTCGTGCGGCAGGTCCGGAAAATCCGTGCCGATGAGCACGGCATGTCTCCCGAAAGCCAGGCATCGCCCCAGAGCCGCCGCCATGCGCCCGCCCAGGCCAGCGCCCGTTTGCGCCCGGTGCAGGAAAGCGCCGGGCAGCCAGTCGGTGAGGGGAAATTCATCGAGCGTCTCGCCGCGCTCCAGCGCCCACTCGCAGACGAGGCCGACGCCGGGCCTCGCTTCGCTGAGCGCGCGCGCCGTCTCGGCGGCGTCTCGCAGGAAACACGCATAAAGACGCGCCGCGCCCTCGCGCCCGAGGTTTTCGGCCAGGCGCGTCTTCACCCGCCCGGCGCGGGGCGGCTTGGCGAACAGGATGAGGGATTCGGCCGCCATCGGGGTTCCTCAAGGCCAGGGGTCTGTGGAGTAAAGCGCAGCGTCTTGCTAGAATCATACCTTCGTTTGATTCTCATTTCGCGTCACACCGAGCAAAAAGGAAACCCGACATGGAATTCAACCAGGAGATTACCGTCGCCGCCCCCCGGGAGAAGGTGTGGGACTTCATCTGGCAGGTCGAGGAGTTCGCCGCCTGCGTTCCCGGCGTGAAGGACGTGGAGAAAATCGACGATTCGACCTACGGCGTGCGTGTCGAGCAGAAGGTCAGTTTCCTCAAGGCGAGCTTTCAGCTTCAGGTCAACATCGAGGAAGTCCGCGCGCCCGAGTACATCCGCACGGTGGGCGAGGGGAAGGACTCGAAGCTCGCGGCGAGCCTCAAGCAGAAAAACGAGGTGACGCTCGAGGCCGTCTCCGATAACGAGACGAAGGTGCGCATCGACTCGAGCGTCGACGTTTTCGGAAAACTCGGCTCGCTCGGCTTCACCGTCATCAAGAACCAGGCGAACAAGATCTTCGCCGAGTTCGCAAAGAACGTGAAGGCGAAGGTGGAGTAAGGCCCAAGGCCTTCCGTTACGCGGCGCCGTGAGTTACGCGCCCTCCTCGGATCGTCGGTCTGCTACGCCTCCTCCGATCCAATTTTCCTGCATTGCCCTCGAGCCCGGCTTGCCAGGTTCGTCATTCCGGCTTTCGCCGGAATGACGCTCAAAAACCGAGAAAGTAGGAAAAATGAAGCAGCCTTGCGTCTACATTCTCGCTAATGAGCGTCGCGGTACGCTCTATATCGGCGTTACGTCCGACCTCGTTCGTAGGGTCTGGCAGCATAGAAGCGGTACAGCGAAAAGTTTCACGAAACGTTACGGCGTTCACGCCTTGGTCTGGTATGAGAGCCACGAAACGATGGAGAGCGCGATTGCTCGTGAGAAGAGCATCAAAAACTGGCGGCGGGCATGGAAGCTCGAACTGATCGAGGAGGGGAACCCGGAGTGGCGTGATTTGTATGAGGATATTGCTTGAAATAATGTCCGGCTTGCCGTGCCACCCCGATCTTGGTTTGCTTGGCTCGTCATTCCGGCCTTGAGCCGGAATCCATTTTCCTCGGCCAAAGACGAGAGCCTCTTCTGGGAAATGCGTTGGAAAAGGCCACTCGCGGCATGGTTTTCGGGACCTCAGGGGCAGTTGAAAATCTCCTCTTCGCTCGGTCGATTCCTCCCTCATCGGTCGGAAT
>VXPH01000090.1 GCA_009839615.1 Nitrospinota bacterium | reverse complement strand
ATAATCATATTTTCCGTAAAATTCAATAAATTCACGGGGTTTTTCGATAAATTTCCGAAAATGATTTCTCCCGGAAATGATTGTAATCAAAAGGGTTATCATATAAATCTGAGCGTATCGCACTCAGATCTGGCGGCAAAAAAAGTTTTTCGCCCACCGCGCATTTCCCCGCAACCGCCCGCATTTCCTCTCCTCCCCACATAAGCCGGCAAGCATGGCGGCGTCGCGCGCGTTGGGGTATGGTGGCCCCCAACCATCCACCTCAGAATAGGGAACGCGACATGAAAGTAGGGCTCTTCATCACCAACCAGCAGTACCTCGAAACCGACATGGTCAGCGCCCTGGACGAGCAGTACGCCATGGTGCGCCTGGCGCGCGACAAGGGCTGGGATTCGCTCTTCACCGGCCAGCACTACCTGAACGAGGGCAACAACAAGCAGCTCCAGATCGTGCCCTTCCTCGCGCGGCTGCAGGCCGAGGCGGGCGAGATGACGCTCGGGCTCGGCATCCTGCTCATCAACCTCCACAACCCGGTCTACGTCGCCGAGACGGTGGCCACGATGGACGTCCTCTGCCGGGGGAACTTCGTGTTCGGCATCGGGCTGGGCTACCGCGAGGCGGAGTTCGACGCCTTCCGCGTACCGAAGGGCCAGCGCGTGCGCCGCTTCGAGGAGTGCCTCGAACTCGTGAAGCGCCTCTGGACGGAGGAGGAGGTCACCTGGGAGGATGAAATATGCAAGCTGGACGCCGTGCGCATGAACATCCGCCCCGTGCAGAAGCCCCATCCGCCGATATGGGTGGCGGCGAATAATGACAAGGCCATCGAGCGCGCCGCGCGCATCGGCGACAACTGGTTCATCAACCCCCATTCGACCACGGCGACCATCAGGCGGCAGATGGCGCTCTACCGCGCGGAACTGGACCGGTGCGGCAAGCCGTTCCCGGCGGAATTCCCCTGCATCAAGGAGGTTTTCTGCAGCCGCGACAGGAAGACCGCCCTTGAGATGGCGGGGCCTTACCTGTTTGGAAAATACCAGGATTACGCCAAGTGGGGCCAGGACGACGCCATGCCCGAGGATGAGAGCTTCGACCAGGAATTCGACGAACTGCTCAAGGATCGCTTCGTCCTCGGCTCGCCCGAGGAGTGCTACGAGCAGCTCCGCCCCTACTGGGAGGAGGTGGGGATGAATCACCTCGTCATCCGCACGCACTGGGCGGGAATGCCCCTGTCCACGGCGCTTCACAGCATGCGGATGATCTCGGACGAACTCATGCCGGCGCTCCGGAAGATTTAAGGGTTTCTTGTGCACGTCGGGCTGAAACATGGTATAGTGAAACTCACATCACGACAGCGCATGGCCGCAAAACGTGGGGGATCGATATGTCTGAAAAAAGGATGATATCTTTCGTTCTCAACGGAGAGCCCGTCGAGGTCATGGCTCCCGTGAACCGCTATCTGGTGGACCTCATCCGCGAAGATTTGGGAATGATGGGCACCAAGCGCGCCTGCGATCAGGGCGCTTGCGGCTCCTGCTCGATCATCATGGACGGAGAACTCATCAGCTCCTGCCTCGTCCTCGCGGTGCGCGCCGAAGGTGCGAATATCGAGACCATCGAAGGCTTCGGCAACATGGACAGCTTGCATCCCCTGCAAGCCGCTTTCGCTTCCTATGGCGCCACGCAATGCGGCTATTGCACGCCGGGGATGATCGTCTCGGCCAAGAAATTGCTCGATGAGAACCCCGACCCCTCAGAAGCCGAGATTCAGCACTGGCTCACCGGAAACCTTTGCCGCTGCACGGGGTATCGCCAGATCATCGCGGCGATTCGCGCCGTGGCCGAGGGCAGGACCGAACCCGAATCCCCCATCACGGTTCCCACGGTGAAGGCCTACGACGACTAGCCCCTCCCCTCCGGTAAAGGAGGTTGCCATGAAGCGAATGATCGAACACGTGGCCCTGCGCGTCACGAATCTCGAAAAATCCATCGCGTTCTACCGCGACGTGATGGGCTTCAAGCCCGTCGGCCGCCGGCTTATCCACGGCGGCGAGATCGACCAGGTCGTCTTCCGCGTGGGGGAGGACATCCTCGTTCTCTTTCACGCCAAGGATTTCGTGTCGGACGACGTCGAGGTGAAGGGCGGGATGGACCACCTCGCGTTTTGCATGGATGACGCCGAATATCACAATGTTATCAATCGTTTGCGGGCGAGCGGCCGGGAGCCTCACCGCGGCGAGGAGAAGAACCTGGGCGCCTTCGGCGTGGGCTACGCCACCTATTTCTACGATCCCGACAACGTCGAACTCGAGATCAAGCGCTACGACGACCCCCCCGAACAGCCAGGCCCCGAGTGGTACGAGAGCGGGCGGAAGATGAGCGTCTCCTAGGCGCCACCCCGTATTTGCGCGCATTTCCCCTCGATAATTTACGGAAAAACATCGTCAATTTATCGAAATTTATCGAAATTCATTTTCCGGGGATGTTCCTTGGGGCGTCCTTACCATACCGAATTCCACGAGTTCAGGGATAACGGCAATTGCGGGCAGATGCGTGGATCAGTTCCGAGTGAGGAGCGAGGAATTGACGACCGAAGCAGCGGCGACATCCTTCACACGATAACAAACGCGCCGACGCTTTCCGGCGTCACCGATGCACCCCGGCAGCGGATGGCTCCATTCCCTCGGTGCAGTTTGGAGTAGCTTCCCGGTTCGGCCCGCGGTTTCCAAGCCTCACTGCATGAGTGAAACGCAAGGCAACAATGCAATACATGAGGGGTGAAAACACCGATTTGACACGAAATTCTACACATATTTGTTTGAGTTACTGTATAATGAAATACATATTGGGAAGATTCGGCGGCCACAGGCGCCAACGAGAAGAGGCGCTTCGATGCCGAGCACGGGACTCGCAGCGATCAAATCCAGGAAGGAATCCAAACGAGGGTGGAATTCTAACAGGAGGGTTCGATATGTCTACAACGAAACTCGTGGCAGCGGCCTTGGCTATTATGGTCGCATCATTCTTCATGCCCGCGCATCCGGTGGTTGCGGCCGAGCGCACCGTCAAGATCGCGGCCTGGGGCGCGAAGTCCGGGCCCTTGCGCTCGTTCGGCGTCAACTCCGAGGCCGTGCTCAAAGGAGCGATGAAGGCCATCAACGACTCGGGCGGCGTGAAACTGGGCGACGGCACCATGGCCAAGATGGAATTCACCTATTACGACTCCGCCTGCAACGCCGATCAGGCCATCTCGATTGCGCGCAAGGTCGAATCGCAAACCCAGGCCTTGGTCGGCATCGGTCCGACTTGCTCCGGCGCTGCGGCGGCCATGTACGGCATTTTTCAGAAAAAGGTGGACGACAAGTCCGACACCGGGCTTCAGTTCCCCATTCTCACCGACACCGCGATTCGCCCCGGGCTCGCCAAGAAGTCCCAGTGGACGTTCCGCAACGTGCCCAACGAGATCACCATGTATGACGCGTTGTTCAAATGGCTGCGCTCCAAGTATCCCGACGTCAAGACGATCTACGGGGGAACCGAGACCGACCAGGCCCACTCCAGGATCACCTTCGCCGCCGTCATCGTCCAAAAGGCCAAAAAATACGGCTTCGAGTGGGTCGGCGGCGGCATCGAAGGGGTGACCGGCAAAGTGATAAAGGGCATGAAGAATGTGCTCAAAGTCTCGAAATCGTCCAACTGGCTGCTGGCCGATACGAACTTCTCGGTCCAGGCCCGCGCCTTCAAGCGATCGGGCGCCGACATGATGATCATCTCCTCGCACCCCTTCACCACCTGCGGCATGCTCAAGGAATTGAGGCGCCAGCGCATCAAGCCGAAAGTGCTCGTGGGGCTCACCAGCTCGTCGAGCGCGGAAACCCTCAAGGGTTGCTCCGCCGCCGCGGAAGGCATCTACATCCCGACCGGCTTCGCGCCGATCACGCCTGCCGCCGCGAAAGTCGCCGCCGCCGCCGCCGCCAACGGCGGGGCCGCCGATCTGCACAGTGCGGCCGCCTGGGAGAACGCGCACATCATCAAGCAGGTGGTCGAAGCGACTGGCGTCATGGCCAAGCCCGGGACGCTGAAGGCCGACAGGCGCAAGGTGCGCGACGGCCTCGAAGCCCTGGCCAAGGTCAATGGGCTGATGGGCGAGATCGGACGGGTCCAGGACGAGGGTGAATCCATCAAACCCTACGTCTTCGTGCAAGCCCAAAAGGGCGCGTGGAAAGTCGTCCACGATCCGCGCTGACGCGGTCCCCGACGAGAATCGGGACTGACGGATTGTTTGATGCGGCGGCATGGTGAAAAGGGATTCGGTTAGACTTCGTTCACCATGTCGCCGGGCCGGGGAGGGGCTTTCCCGACGGGATGTGCGAGAAAACATGGCTGGGCTGATCCGATTACGCATTTGGTATTGATCTCGCGCTACGCCGGCCGTCCCCGGTCGCTGAGGGTACGAATGAGATCAGACCATGAGTGATTTGGCGCTCGAGTTCATAGAGGTCACCCAGACCATCGGCGACGGTCTGTTCTTCGGGACGACCTATGCGCTGATCGGGGTCGGCTTTACGCTGATTTTCGGCGCCATGGGGAAGCTCAACATGACCTACGCCGCGGCGGCTCTGGCCGGCGCGTATGCGGGCTTGGCCGCGTTCACTTTCGTCAACGCCCCGGCACCGGTGGTGTTCCTGATTTCGGCGCTCGCCTCCGGGCTGCTCGGCGGCGTCGTGTACGTCACCTGCTTCAGGTTCATACCAATCAACAACCACCTGGCCGCCTTGATGGCTTCCATCGGGGCGCTGTTCTTCATCGATGAGATCGTCGTGCATACGACCGACGGTTCACCGCTCACTTTTCCGGCGTTGTTCGACGACGTGATGTTCGATGTGGGCCCCTTCGGAATACGCGGCGACCTCCTGTTCGTGCTGGCGGTGAACATCGCCGGCACTATCGGACTGCTTTACGTGCTCTACCGGACCCGGCTGGGCCTGGCGACGCGAGCGGTGTCTCAACAGGACGTGGCGGCCCGGCTCTGCGGCATCGACGTCCATCGGACCAATTTCATCACCTTCGTGCTCGCGGGTTTGCTCGGCGGCATCGCCGGTTCGATGACGGCGTCCGCGGTCGGCGTGCTGTCGCCGCTGATCACCGTGCCGCTCACGGTCAAGGGCCTGATCGTCAGCGTTATCGGGGGCTTGGGCTCGATCCCGGGGGCCATCGCGGCCGGCCTGCTGGTCGGGGGGCTCGAGAACGTGTTTCTTTACTTCCGCGGCGTCAACGAACGCGACATGTACGTGTTGTTGTTGCTCTTCGTATTTCTCGTCTTCCGGCCGCACGGGATCTTCGGGTCGGCCATCGAACGGGACTGATCGCCGATGTCGTACTATCTCGGCCTCGCCCAACTCATCGGGATTCATACCCTCCTCGGCCTGTCCGCGTATGTCCTGATGCTGACCGGCCAGCTCTCCCTGGGACAGGCCGG
>VXPH01000242.1 GCA_009839615.1 Nitrospinota bacterium | reverse complement strand
TGTACACGTACAACTACGGCCGCGCCTGGGGCGAAGAATTGGCCGGTTCCACCGAGCATACCGAATTCGCTGGATTTATATCCTTGACCGCCGACTTCGGCAGTAGAAGCCTGACCGGATGCCTGGGGTGTCTTGAACCGATCGATACCGATCCCGGCCGCCACCTCTATCCAATCTTTTCCTGGCGGACGCCCGACCCCGCGGCGTCGCCGGCCGGTTACGAAATGCGCTTCGCCGCATCCTTCGACGCCAAGGGCGCATTCGAGGATACGGCGGTCACCGTCACGCATCCCGAGCGCACAATCACGAACGCCGCCGGTACTTGGCGGAGCCAGTTCTCGAACGTGCCGGACGTCGACGGCAACCCCCGCCGCGTGGTCGGCTCAACGGATATTCACTTCGCCGAAGATGACGGCTCGACCGGACGCTTTACGGGCATCTTCGATGCGCTTACGCCCGTAACATTCAGGCCCGGTGACGGCAACGGGAGCAACGCGAACTGATATACGCCCCCTAAGGCCAAAACTCATCTTTTCTCCGCCTGGATCTTCGACCGCGTAAACTGTCCATGCGCTTATCCATCTCCTGAACAATCGTCCCGATTACTTCGGGCACATGCGGACACGCCCTCCTATTACCCATATCGGCGCAAACGCCGCCCTATGCTCAGCGATACCGTGAAGGTCGTGCAGATCCTCGACACCGTCCTCCACCAAGAAATCAAATATCCATAATATTTTCAAAAATCTACAAAGACTTCACCGCCGCCGGAAATTCCCCGCCTTCTGTAAACGGACAAAGGGTTCGATGAAAAGGGCAACGGACAGACTATTCGAGAGTGCAGTTTTTCGAAAGCTTGAAGAGACACTGGTGCGTATTCAAAAGGATGGACATGTGCAAGAACGGTAGCCTTCTGGATTTGTCGAGGACGCGCCGTGGCGTCCATACACGATTCCTTGGATAGCAATGGCTCGAACAAGAAGATGGGTTACTGAATGGTCACCAATTTCAAACATTGCCACAGCTTTTTTATCCAGGCTCTCAGTTACTACAACGTACGATCCTGACAATACGAAAATGGATAATCATTATCGAGCGGAGCGATATTCTCAATTTTGCAGGGCAAATCATTTGTCCTGCCTAAAACGCCCCGGTTACGCCGAGGAGGAAGACGTCGGAGCGCGCCGAGGCGTCGCTGTGCGTTCGGTCCGGCAATATCTCGCTGTTTTCGTCCTCGATGTTGCCGCCGCTGATGAAGTTTAACGGCGTGTAGCCATCGACACGGACGTATTCGGCAAAGAGCTTCACACCGGGCCGGAGCCACCAGGCCACGCCCAGGACAAGCTGGTTCTGGCGTTCCCAAGGCGCGTTGTCCGGGCCGGCGACGAATTCGCTGAATTCGAACGAGAAATCCAGGGGGCCGAGATCGGAGTCGTACCGGTATCCGGCCCCGATCTGGAAGCCCGTCACCTTGCTCGCCTGGAATTGCGGGATGGCAGGATTGAACGTGGCGGGCCACTCTTTCAGCGTTCGGATGAACTCCCCCATGAGATGGAAATTGCCATGGACGAGTTTTCCGTAAACGCCCAAAGCCGGGTTCTCGTCCCTGCAGGGCGCGAAGTGAACGACCGGAAAATCCTGGCAATAAGCCGTCCCGCGCAGGTACGAGCCTCCCAGGAGGAGTGTGCCGCCGGAACCGAGTTCGAACGTGTAGTTCGCGTCCACGGCGAAGTTGTTCAGTTTGCTCGGGACGGCGGTCCCGTTCACCGGGGTGTTCGCGGCCCTGAACTGTGCTCCTCCCTGCACGCCCATGAAGGAGAGGTTCAACCCGTCGCTGAAATAGCCCAGCTTCAAGCCGTTGGCCAGCCCCCCGAAGGCGTGCCAGACGCTCGAGGCCGAGAAAGGATTGACGGTATCCGTGAGACCGAAGGGAATCGCCATCTTGCCCAGGCTTGCGTAGAGCGGGGATCTGCCAGGATTCCCGATCAGGACGTAGCCACGCCGCAATTGCAACTGGTTGCGTTCCAGCTCCGTATTGGTTCCCTTGCCGAAACTCTGCTGCGGATCGTAGAGAATCTCGGCACCGGCGGTGATCCACTCGCCGAGCGCACCCGTGAACCCGAGTTGCGCCGAATGAATTGCCGCCTCGGACACCACGGTACCCACCTGGTTCGTTGCTGTCGGGTGGCGCATCAGATATCCGAACTTGTCCTCCCTGTTGCTCGACTGGTAATCGACTACTGCGGTGACCGCGCCGTGCAGGTGAACGCTGTTCGGGGGGAGTACGCCTTGTTTCCTGCGCTGGAGTATCAGGCTTTGCTTGCGGTTGATGTTCGTCGCCGGGTCGAGGATCTCGTAGCCGAATTGCGGGTCGATCCGGATGAATTCGGTTGTGGCTCTCCCTGGCGCTGCCTCCCGCGCGGATATCTCCGCCAGCAGGTCGCCCATTTCCGGCCCACTCCCCTCTGGCGCGTCGCTCGCGTTGTGGCGGTAGAACGTCTCGGGCGAAGGCGTCGGCGCGAGGTTCTCTCCCAGGCGAAACGCTCGCGAGCCTTCGGGCGGTACGCTACCGCGGCTCGCACCCCCTCCGACTCCGGGCGTGCCCGGCGCCGCCTCGCCAGGGTCCGCCGGCGTCGTAGCCGTGGCGACCACGGAGGGAGGCCCCGCCCTCGTCTCACCGAGCGCCGAGACGCGGTAGCGGTTCGTCACGCCTCCCTCAAGGCCCGAGTGCCTGTACTCCGTGTCCCTGACGCCCGTGTCGGGACCAGATCGCTCCAGTCCGCTCCCTCCTCGCGAACCTCTATCCGGTAGCTGAGGACCGGCGACTCCCAGACCGGAGGCGCGCTCCAGGACAGGAGGATGACCGAAGAACCCTCCGCCCGCGCCGTAAGATCGCCGGGCGCGTCCCCGTTCACCGGATCGGAGAAGATCACCTTGCCCTGCGCCGCCTCGGCGCCCGACAGTCTGAAGGTATCGGCCGTGATGGTGACCGCGGCTGGCCGGGTATGGGCCGGCCCGGCGGGGGCCGGTGTTACGACGGCGAGGATGACGAGACACGCCGCGAGAGCGCTCCGCAAAACGCTCAGGGGCCGCCGGGCGGAGGGATTCAAGTGGCTGTTCGGCTCCTTCGGCCCCTGGCTCTTGAAAAGTGGTACCGTTCGGGGATCGGTGGGCGCGCGAATACTTCTGCCGAGAATCCTCATCGAGATAACCCTTTCGAACAAACCCCGGAGCATGATGAAGACAGACACCACTTCATAAGGCCTACCCAAAAGGCCCGACTCCCCGGCTACCGGAAACCTCCCGAATCCGCCGGGGTAGTCAGCAAGTAGTGAATCAAAGCATGCGATATTATCGAGGACAAATAAAAAAAATGCAAAAATTGCGATGCGCAAGCACATTCTGCGCGCGGTGCTCGTGGAGATCATCGTGACCATCTCAGCCGAGCGGATCGATCTCCTCCTGCATTGGCAGGGCAGTGAACATGTCGAATGTCGGTGCCAGGAGAAGATGAACCGGCTGATCAGGCGCGGTGTTGTTCCGGTCCTCCAAGCCTGCATAGGCGCGCCCTGGGTGATATCCGCAGATGCGCTCGAACTGCCCGAATTTGCCCAGGCGTTGAAAAAGGAAGCGTCCCCGTCGGCATAGGATGGTGAACAGAAAATTTTAATAACTTAGGAAGGTGTCCTGGTATTAATGGCGCTTCACGTACGCCTTCACGCAGACCGGTGGCATGATCTTCACTTGGTAGCCGGGCTTGCCGATCTGACGGTCCCAGTGGTGCTTGCCTGCGCACGCTTCATCGCAATCTGGCAACTCGGCTGCGACGCCAGCAAACCTGATACCTTCCCCCGGGTCGACTTCTTGGGGATCGCGACCGACCCGTCCGGGCCCGCGCCGTGGAGCCTAAAGCCATGTTTCGCCAAGTCGATGCCGATCATGTGGACCTGTTCCATCTCGCTCCACCTGCAGGGCGGTAAGCTATGTGACCAGCCCCTATGTGAAGTTACCGGAAGGGCACGTCCATCCCATCGCTTGCCATCGCAACACCTCACCAACACCCCTATTGCAGAAGACAGGATCTTAGTCCGACAGGCTGATAGCCCAAATTCGGTTTGAACAAGGTTTGAAGAAGAGATGCTCGCTCGGCCTGCACGGGTTTCCCCCTGTCGATATTCGCCTTTGCAAACCCGCGCGCTTGACGATGCGCCGTTTGACACCGGGCCTTCGGAATCGCTAGTTTGAATCCGTAGCCTGTCTCACCTATTTCTACCGCCCCCGAAATTTTTTGTTTCTTCACGCAACGAGGTTCCGATCTCGAGGGGGCGGCATGAATATCAAAAAGAATTTTTTGAGCCGTATTGCGCGCCGCAAGTGTACCGCACAAGCTGAATCGGAAGAGGGGTATGAGATTCCGCCTCCGACGTCCTTCGAACCGAGCATTCCGTATGCGACGGGAAATTCGGAGGACAAAGAGCTTGGTTCGCATCAGGAACTGGAACTGATCGCTTCCGGAGAGCCGGCGCCAACCGGTTCGACGAACCGCGTGGACGCGGTTGATGGTGGTGATGCTCCCGCCCTAGAGGCATTGTCGAGCCGGTCACAGATGAGGCACCGGATGCGCCCGAGTCGCCCCGTGAAGCAGCACCGTATGAAGAATATGGCCTTGACCTGGAGTTGCTGAGCGAGACGGAATCAAAAGCGTCGCGGGAAGAAACGGAGTCGTCTCACGACGATGAAGTCGTGGCTTCGGAAGCAGCCGATAACGTCGCAGAGGCGTCTGCGCCCGAACTGGAGGTCATGCAGAGCAGTGAACCGGATGCCATCGACGAAATGGTTCAGGAGGTTGAAGAATCCCTGGCTGCGTCGATCACGGATAACGCGCCGGATGAGACGGTACTTTCTCAAGATACCAAACCGGATGAAGGATACGGCGATAACTTTGAGGCATTGGCTGCGCCTGTTTCGGATGAATCTGCTGACGCGCTCGAGCCGGTTCACGAAGAAGACGAGAGCGTCTCGCTCGCGTCCGAAAGCGTCGCGGAAGCTGCTGCACCTGAACCGGAAGTCTCTAATGAGAATGAGCCTGCGGAAGATATCACGGAAGAGGTTGGGGAGCCCCTCGCGGTTGCGGTGATGCAGGACCCGCCGGATGAATCTTTGGAACCCGCTCTCGCGGAAAACGGTATTTCCCCCCTCGTGCGGGACGCTCGCGGTGTCTGGCGGCCCGGCAGGGGATTCAGCCGGGGCGAATTGCGCGAAGCGGGCCTGAGCCTCGCCGATGCCTCGCGCCTGCATATCCGCTTCGACAGGCGACGCCGCACCACGCAACCAGTGAACGTTGCATCCCTTGAACAAGTGAAGAGCGGCGTTTGGGCGTTATGAACCAGCAGTGAAAGGGAACAACGATGAGCGAATCCGTATTGGAATTGAAAAATTATCACGGTTCCACCGGATACGACGAGGGAAATGAGACCCTGCATGGTAAGGTTCTCCCCACGCACGGGAGAGTTACTGTCAAATGTTGTGTATGGCCGTCCTGAGCTCGGCGGCCTCCCTGCCG
>VXPH01000260.1 GCA_009839615.1 Nitrospinota bacterium | reverse complement strand
GTTTTACAGGATACGAAGCAGCCAGCTTGAGAGGAGGGGAAGAATGGATCGAGTTCGCGTCGTCGGTCGCCGGATACTCTGCGGAATCCTGCTGAGCGCCTGGGTTCTGCTCCCCGCCTCGGGCTGGGGGGCTCCTCTCGCGCCCCTTCCGGCGCCCAAGGCCCAGAAGCCCGCGCAGGCCGAACTGGGCCGGCGCCTGTTCTTCGACCCCCGGATGTCGGGGGACGGGGGAATCAGCTGCGCCACCTGCCACATGCCCGCCAAGGGATGGGGCGACGGGCAGGCTCTTTCGGCGGGCTATCCGGGGAGCAAGTATTTCCGGAACGCGCAGACGCTCCTGAACGCCGCCTACAACAAGCGCGTCTTCTGGGACGGCCGCCTGAGCGGGGCGGACCTCCCCACGCTCGTGCGGGATCACCTGACGGAAGCCCACTTCATGCTGGTGGACGGCCGCCTGTTCCCCGAACGCCTCAAGCAGGTTCCCGCCTACGTCAAGATGTTCAAGGAGGCCTACGGCGGGGAACCCTCCTTCGGCGGCTCGCTCAAGGCCATCTCGGCGTTCCTGCACACCATCGCTTCCCGGAACGTCCCTTTCGACAAGTTCCTGAAGGGCGATAAGAAGGCCATCTCCGCCGAGGCGCAAAAGGGCCTCGCCCTGTTCCGGGGGAAGGCGGGGTGCGCCGCGTGCCATAACGGGGCGCTTTTGAGCGACGGCGGGTTCCACGCGCTCGGCGTTCCCGAGAACGAGCAGATATTCCAGGACCCGCTGCGCCACATCACCTTCCGGCGGTTCAACAAGGTCATCGGCGTCCCGAACTTCATGAATTTGAGGGCCGACCCGGGCCTCTACGTCGTGACCAAAGAAGAGGGCGACCGCGGCAAGTTCCGCACGCCGACCCTGCGCGAAGTCGCGAAGACGGCGCCCTACATGCACAACGGCGCGCTCGCCACGCTGGAAGACGTCGTCGCCTTCTACGACAAGGGCGGCGGGAGCGGCCCGAACAAGAGTCCGCGCTTGAAGCCCCTGGGCCTCAGCGCGGATGAGCGGAATGCCCTGGTGGCGTTCCTGAAGAGCCTCTCGGGCGAGGCGGTATCCGCCAAAGAGCCGAAGATTCCCGACTATGAAATCCGCAAACTCGGCGATAATTGAGGAGACGGCCATGAACGTGCGAATCAAGAATTGCTTCCCGGGTTTCACGATGGCCGTCTGCTTCACCGCCGCCCTTCTGATTGGCGGAGCGGGCGCGGCCCAGGAGAAGAAATTCCCGCCGCTGGGACCCCTCCCGCCGGTTCCGGTTCCGGCGGACAACCCCATGTCGGCCGCCAAGGTGGCGCTGGGCAAGCTGCTCTTCTTCGACGCGCGCCTCTCGGGCGACGCCAGCACCTCGTGCGCCTCCTGCCACAGCCCCGAGAGCGGCTGGGGGGACGGCGGCGATCTGAGCCGGGGCTATCCGGGCACGCAGCACTGGCGGAACTCGCAGACGATCCTGAACTCCGCCTACTACGCGAAACTGTTCTGGGCCGGCGAGTCTACGAGTCTCGAAGCCCAGGCCCGGAGCGCCGCCACGGGCAACGTGGCCGGCAACGGCGACACCATGATGATGGAGGAGCGCCTGCGCCAGGTCCCCGAATACGTGGGGCGCTTCCGCGAGGTGTTCGGAACCCCCTGGCCGACCATCGACGACGCCTGGCGGGCCATCTCGGCCTTCGAGCGCACCGTGGTCTCCCGTGCGAAGGACGTGCCGTTCGACCGCTTCATGAAAGGGGACGCCAAGGCGCTCTCAGAGGGCGCGAAACGCGGGCTCGCGCTTTTCCAGGGAAAGGCGGGGTGCGTCCAGTGCCACAACGGCGCCCTCCTCTCGGATGAGGACTATCACAACATCGGCGTGCCGAAGAACCCCGCGTTCGAGGAGGATCCTTTAAGGCAGATAACACTTCGCTACCAGCACGTGATCCGGGGCGTTCCCGAGTCCGTCTACCGGAAGGCGGACAGGGACCTGGGGCTCTTCTACACCACCAAGCGCGAGGCCGATAAGGGGCGGTTCCGCACCCCCAGCCTCCGGGAGCTCAAATACACCGCGCCCTACATGCACAACGGCGCATTTTTCGAGTTGGACGAGGTTATCGATTTTTATGACGAAGGTGGGGGGCAGGACGCGAACAGGAGTCCGCTCATCAGGAAACTGGGGCTCACGGACGAGGAAAAGGAGGACCTGCTGGCCTTCCTGGAATCGCTCTCGAGTGACGAGCCCCTGCTCATGAAGCCCCCCGAACTGCCGCCGTACGCGGCCATGCCGTAAGGAGGAATCCATGACTCAGGAAGCCAAGGAAACCCGGCCTTGCGTCTCGCGGCGCGCCTTTCTCCTGGCCGGTGGAACCGCCATGAGCATCGTGCTGGTCGAGGGCATCCCCGGCCTGGCCGGAGCGGCCCTGCAACGGGCCGAGTACCCCCGCCGGAAGATCGGAAAGCTCAGCGCTCTCAAGGTCGATGCGCCCCAATACTTCCTCTATCCGTGGAAGGACGTCTTCTCGGGCTGCATGCTGGTCAAGCTGGGCGTGGCGGCGGGCGGCGGCGTCGGCGCGAAGCGAGACATCGTGGCGTTCAGCACCCTTTGCACCCACATGGGCGGCCCGCTGCAGGGCACCTACAACGGGCAGTACAAGGCCATCGGCCCGTGCCCGTTCCACCTGACGACCTTCGACCTGATGAAGCACGGCATGGTGGCGGCGGGGCAGGCCACGGAGAGCCTCCCCCAGGTCGTCCTGGAGACCCGCGGGGACGACATCTATGCGATCGGGATGATGGGGCTGCTATACGGTTATCACTCGA
Source organism: Nitrospinota bacterium (assembly GCA_009839615.1). GTDB lineage: Bacteria > UBA8248 > UBA8248 > UBA8248 > UBA8248 > Bin107. The sequence continues at coordinate 2,881 of VXPH01000260.1, read as the reverse complement.
ACCTGGCGCCGGTACAGCGCTGAGGAGGACGCATCATGGCAGGAAGGGTAACGAACTACTACCTTGCGGAAGACAGTGTCCCCCTCCCGCCTCCGGATGCGGAGGTTTTCACCACGGCATGCGACTACTGCATCGTGGGCTGCGGGTACAAGGTCTACCGCTGGCCGATCGGGCGCGAGGGCGGGCCCAAGGCCAGCCAAAACGCCCTGGGCGTCGATTTCCCCACCGCCATCATGAGCGGCGGCTGGGTCAGCCCGAACATGCACAACATCATCATGGTGAACGGCCGCCCCCACCACGTCGTCGTCATGCCGGACAAGGACGCGAAGGTCGTGAACGTCGGCGGGAACCACTCCATCCGGGGCGGCGTCCTGGCCAAGAAACTCTACAACCCCAACGAACCCTCCCAGGACCGCCTGCGCCAGCCGATGATGCGGGTGCGCGGAACACTCCAGGAAGTCTCGTGGGATACGGCGATGGGCGTCATGGCGGGCATCTCGAAGCACGTCCTCGACAAGTACGGCGAGCACGCCTGGGCCATGAAGACGTATTCCTACCAGTATTTCGAGAACACCTACGCCATCTCCAAGCTCGCGTTCCGCGCCATCGGAACGCCGGCCTACTCCCCGCACGACAAGCCGGGCCCCGGCCCGGACACGCCGGGGATCGATTTTTCCGGCATCAACCCCTTCAGCGCCTCTTATGAGGACTGGGGAGAGGCCGAGGTCATCTTCTTCTCGGGCGTCGACCCCTGGGAGACCAAGTCGGCGCTGTTCACCTCCTGGATCATGGGCGGGAAAACGCCTAACAAGAAGCTGGTCTTCGCCCTGCCGCGCAAGACCACGGGCGTGGCCCATGGCGAGAGGCAGGGCGGTCTCTTCCTGCCCGTCATTCCGGGAACGGACACGGTGCTTCAACTGGCCATCATCCGCCTGATCCTGGAGAACGGCTGGGAGGACAAGGAGTTCATCGCGCGCAAGGTGTCGAACAAGTGGGAGATCGGCTCCGGCATGGGGCGCGGAACGCGCAACACGCCCTGGCAGTGGGTCACGACCTGGGGCAAGTACGGGACGGATTTCGAGGGCTACAAGAAGTGGATCCTGGGCTACGCTTACGCCGAACTGGAGCGGGCCGCCAAGATCACGGGCGTGCCGGCGGCGGACATCCGCAAGACGGCGGAAATCCTCGCCAGGCCCAAGCCCGACGGGACGCGCAAGAAGACCTCGTTCATGCTCGAGAAGGGAAATTACTGGTGCAACAGCTTCGGGAACACGGCTTCGTTCGCGGCCTTAGGACTTGTTTGCGGCGCCGGGTCGCGGCCGGGCCGCGTGATCTCCCGCGGCGGAGGGCACCAGCGCGGCTGGATGGGCGCGGCCCATTACCCGAGGGCCCTGTCGCCCGAGAAGGCGCCCGGACGCCGCAAGAAGGAGATCGACCTCGACCGCTGGGTCGTGGACGGCCACGTGCGCTTCGCGTGGGTCATCGGGACGACCTGGTGCCAGGCGATGGCGGCGTCCCAGGAGTTGATGGACGTCTTCCAGCGGTTGACGCGCCGCAATCCCCATCAGATCGAGAGCTTTGACGTCGATACGGCGGTGGACGCCTTAAAGCGCAGGGTGGACGCCGGCGGCATGGTCGTCGCCCACCAGGACATCTACCCCGTCTCCCCGATCGGAACCGAGTATTCGGACCTGGTGCTCCCGGCCGCCACCTGGGGCGAGGAAGATTTCACCCGCTGCAACGGCGAGCGCCGCTTGAGGCTCTACAGCAAGTTCGCCGACCCCCCCGGAGAGGCCCGGCCCGACTGGTGGATCATCGCCGCGTTCGCGCGGAAGATGGGCTTCAAGGGCTTCGACTGGAAGGACAGCAACCAGATATTCGAGGAGGCGGCCCGCTTCGGCCGCAAGGGGGTGCTCAACTACCACCCGCTCGTGGTGAAGGCCAAGCGCGAGGGGAAACGAGGCCACGAGCTGCTCCGCGAATACGGGACCGAAGGCATCCAGACCCCCATCCGCATGGTCAAGGGCGAACTCGTCGGCACGAAGCGTCTCCACGACGAGAACCTCGAACTCGGCACCCCCGAAGGCCCCACGATGCACATGAAATGGCTCACCTCCTTCGGGACCCAGAGCGGCAAGGCGGTTCTGCTGAAGAGCTACTGGGAGGACTTCAAGGACTTCTACGACAGGGTCACCCCGCAGGGGGATGAGTTGTGGGTGACGAACGGGCGGATCAACGAGCTCTGGCAATCCGGCTACGACGACAAGCGGCGGCCCTACATCATGCAGCGCTGGCCCCAGCAGTTCCTGGAAATCCATCCCGACGACGCCCGCGCCCGGGGCATCGAATCCGGAGACCTGGTGGCCATCGAGAACGACGACCTGCTCGTGCAGACGGGCGGATACATCGGCGTCGACGGCAAGGAGCAGACCTTCACCGAGCTCATGAAGGCCGGACGCATCAAGAAGAGCAAGGGGAGCTTCACCGCGGTGGCCATGGTCACCGACGCGGTCCGGGCGGGCGTCACCTTCGCCTATTTCGGCTTTCCCGAAAACCCGGCCAACTCGGTGGTTCACCGGGTGCCGGACCCCCTGACCAACCGCTACCGCTACAAGCTGGGCAAGGGGAAATTGAAGAAGATTGGAGAGTCTCCGCACAAGCATTCGCTGACGAGCCTGAGCTTCGTTCCCCGGACGCTTTAGTGGAGTCGGAGGTTTATGCCCGTAGAACCGTATAGGAGGTAGAAAACGAATGACTCGATCGAGAGGGTTTTTCATCTGCGCCGGCCTGGCGCTCGGAGCGGCGGTTTTTCTCATGTCTTCGGGTGACGGCGCCGCCCAGCAAAAAGGCGACGTCGCGGCCGGGAACGGCAAATACCAGC
>VXPH01000075.1:5325-5807 GCA_009839615.1 Nitrospinota bacterium | reverse complement strand
ATCCGCATCCGCAAATGGATTCCGGCTTTCGCCGGAATGACGAACAAAACCGCACTCATCCGTAGGGGCGTCGAACTTCCCTCTTCGGGAAGTTCGACCGTATCCGCCCGCCGGTCATATTTGCCCCGATACAGGACAGGCACGGGGGCCTGTCCCTACACCTTTCTATTTACGGGGTCCTATGCAGGATTTTTCAACAGCCCTTCAGGGGGGTATCCGTACTACTCGGATGGGGCCGCTTTCGGGAAATCATCCCGCCGGAGTTCTCTCAGGAGAGCGCACACCATCCCCGTCGTGGTGAGGATGGCGCTCATCAGGGCGAAATCGAGCAGGTCGTAACCGGCGTATATCTCATACATCAGAATCCACATGGCGGCTCCAACCGATGGACCCGGAAGCGCGGGGGGGGGGGTTTTTGGGAATACACCCGCGGGGGGGGGGTGATTGTTTTTATTGGGTTGGTGTGTGGAGACGAGGGCGGG
>VXPH01000075.1:0-5315 GCA_009839615.1 Nitrospinota bacterium | reverse complement strand
ATCCACATGGCGGCCCCAACCTTTGGACCCGGACGCCCGGGGCATGGTTTTTACGCCATGCCCCGGGGCGTCGGGATGTCTAGTAAGTCTGGGATTGGCTCTTCGAACCGTGGTCCTCGAACATCTGTTTATGGAACCTGGAGCCCCGGCCCGGGCGCTTGCGGGCGATCTTCGACAGCTGCTTTTGCTGGTCGTCGTTCAGGACGGATTTCCCGTCCTGAATCGCCTTGAGGCGCGCGATCCGCAAGTCCACCCGCATTTTCGAGATATCGCGGATTTTCTTCTCCGCGTCGGCGAGGTCGAGTTTCTCGTTATCGAGCGCGCGCTTGAGGTCGATTCCGCGGGTCTTGATTTCAGCGCGCTCCTTGACCGCCTTCTTGGAAAACGCGTCCCGAATGTCCTTCAGGCGCTTCACCTGATCGTCGGTCAGCTTGAGCTCTTCGTGGTTCCTGAGCGCGATGGAGACCAGCGGACGCGCCGAGTAGGGCCGCGGGCCGCGCATTCCGCGGCGTCCCCGGTGGCGGGGTCCCATGAAGTGCGCGCCTTCCATCATCTTTTCCATTTGTTCGATCATTTGCGGGAAATTCTGCGCGATGTGCGGACCGTGCGGACCCGGTCCCTCCTGGGCCTGGGCCGCGCCTGCGAGCCCGAGGCTCAGCGCGGCGGCAACGACGGCTGTCGAAAGGGTGCGGTGTATACGGCGTTTCATTTTTGTTTCCTCCGGTGTGGCGTTCGTGTTTCATTCTGGCGGCGCTGCATCTGCTGCGTCTTGCTGCTACTTCGACTGACCGGCCGGGTCGTCTGGGCGGTGCTTTCTGTACTTCCTCCATCTGCGTTTGCGTCTTTCCTCGAATTTCTGGACCATTTTGTCAAAGGATATTTTTTGCGCATCGTCCAGGAACGAGCGCACGTCCCTGCGTATTTCCTGCATGATGGAGTTGATCTGCGGTCTCATGCTGCGCCTGATGTCGCGGATTCGCTCATAGTGGCGCCCGAGCGCGCGGTCCACGTCCGCCTGTTGCGCGGCGTTCAGGTTCAAATCCCGCTCCAACCGGCGCATGAAGCGTTTCTCGCCTCTGGAGCGACGCCTTTCGCTTCTGGCTTTTCTGGCGCGTTGGGAGCGGACAATGGACGCCGAGGGTGCTGCGGCTCCGATGCGCGACGCCTGGACGCGGGAGGTGTATTCCACCTGAAACTTGTATTCCGCGTACTTGTGTCCGCCGACGTAGCCGGTGCCCGCGCCCGCTGCGAACACGATCAACAGCACCGCCGACGCCTTCATGAATTCTTTCGTGAACCAGTTTTTCATCGTCTCTGCCTCATACCCTAACGCTCTGACGGGCTGTAGGCGACGAATTGAAGCAAATCATCGCCCCTTTGCGCCTCGAGTGCGCTGTCGACCATCACGATGTTGGGGTTCAGGGGATTTCTGTCCGTATGTTGCGCCAGATACGTCTGGCGCTCCAGGATGCGCGCCTGCCTCTCGACGCTCTGGCTCCAGAAAAGGCTCGCAACGAGGATCAGGACGCCCAGGGCGGCGGCGGCGAACCTCGGCCCCGTCGCGGCCAGCGCCGAGACGAAGGAGAAGGCGCCGCCCGATCGCGCCTCATGGGCGGCGAGCTGGGGGCGCAGCTTCTCCCAGAGCTTATCGTCCGGCTCCGGCGCGTCCTCGCGCGCGGCCTCGAACAGCGCCTTGAGTTCCGCGGCTGTCTCGTCTTCGGGCCTGTGAGCGTCCCAGTCCCCCGCGCTTCGACCTCGATGAAAAATGCCTTCCCACCAGCGCATCACTTCTCTCCCCGGGTGCTCTCGGCGGCGCGCAGAATGTTCGCGCGCGCTCTGTTGAGCCTCGAGCGTACCGTGCCGGGTCTGATCTGGAGCACTTCGCCTATCTCATCGTAACTCATTCCCTCGAGTTCGCGCATCACCAGAATCCGGCGATGTTTCTCCGGCAACTGCGACAGGAGTTCCTGCAGTTCCTCGCTCGCGCGCCTCTCCTGCGTCTCCCGCAGCGCATCCTGGGCATCCTTGTCTTCGGGCGCCGGCGCATCGGCGATTTTCTCTTCGCTCAGTTCCAGCGGCAGCGGCCCGCCGCGCTTCAGGTAATCGCGGCAATGATTGACCGCGATGCGGTAGACCCAGGTGGAGAATCTGGCGTCTCCCCGGAACCTGGGCAGGGCGATGTAGGCCTTGATGAATATCTCCTGAACGACGTCGTCGGTGTCTTCCCGGCGTTCGCCGAGCATCCCCCAGACGAGGCGCTGGATTTTCCCGGCGTTTTGCCGGACCAGCGGCTCGAAAGCGTCCTTGTCGCCGTTCTGGCAGCGTTTGATCCAGGCGGATTCCTGGTGTTCTTCGTGCGGGGCTTCCAAAAGTCCCAATCCCCAAGCCGGTATCGCCAGAGTGAACATCGTTTCCGCCTTATGGTATCAAATATCTCGTCCGAATGCGGGCGTTTTCGCGTTTCCTCCTCCTACACCCGTTATGACGCGCGCAGGTTCCCACTTATCCGCGATGCGCGTATAATACGCTTTACAATCAATGACTTGTTGATATTTCCTTAAGCTTGGAAGGGGGATCCCGTGTCGATACGAATCGTCGTGGCCGGAGCCGGCGGCAGGATGGGGGGCCGCATCATCCATCAGATCGCCGCATCGGACGATCTCGCCCTCTCGGGCGCGCTTGAGCGCGAGGGGTTCGAGGAATTGGGCAAAGACGCGGGCAGCCACGCCGGCTGCGGGGAGATGGGCGTCGCTCTCACCAGCGATTCATCTGCTCTGAGCGGCGACGTGCTGGTCTCCTTCGCGATCCCCGAAGCGAGCGTCGCCCACGCGCGCCTGGCGGCCGGGAAGGGGATGGCCGCCGTCGTCGGCACCACAGGCTTCAGCGATGTGCAGCGCGAGGAGATATCAGGTCTGGGCGACAGGATCGCATGCGTCCTGGCGCCGAACATGAGCGTGGGGGTGAACGTCTCATTCCGCCTGATAGAAGAGGCCGCCCGGCTCCTGGGCGACGCTTACGACATCGAGGTCATCGAAACGCACCACAACCAGAAAATAGACGCCCCCTCGGGAACGGCGGTGCGCATGGGCGAGATTCTTTGCAATGTGACGGGCAAAAAATACCCCGAAGACGCCGTTTTCCACCGCGAAGGCCATACCGGCGTGCGCCCCGAGGGCGTCATCGGTATGCAGACGCTGCGCGGGGGCGACGTGCCCGGCGAGCACACCGTCTATTACTTCGGCATGGGCGAGCGGGTGGAGATCACCCACCGCGCGGGCAGCCGGGATAATTTCGCCGCCGGCGCGGTTCGCGCCATCCGCTGGGTGGCCGACAAGTCCCCCGGCATCTACGGCATGGATGATGTGCTGGGGCTTTGATACTTGTAATTTGTGTGTTCACGACATCGTGAGGAGATAGGCATGGCTCATGAAATCGAAGCGGCGGGCGTCGAATACGTGAAGGCGGCTGACGGGAGGACGCTGGCGCTCATCATCAGACACGATTTTGACGATTACGCCGCCTTTCCGCCTTATCTCGATTCGGAAGAAGAGCGCGCCCATCTGGCGGAAGCCTACTCCGGCGCCGACCCCGAAACCGAGCGGAGAACGAAGGCTCACATGACGCCGGATGAGAACCCGCTCCAGATCGTCATGCTGAACCGTAACCCCGGCGCCGTGGTGAACCCCCACTATCATGAAGTCACGGATCGGCCCACCAACACGACGCGCCACCAGATCATGATATGCCGCTCGGGCCGGATGCGAGTCGGCGTCTACGCCAAGGAGGGCGACCACGCCGCCGACGTGGACCTCGCGCCCGGCGACATGATTCTCATGTACGAGGGCCACCGCATCGAGTTCCTCGAAGCGGGCACCAAGGCCATCGAGATCAAGGAGGGGCCCTTCCCGGAAACCGACGAAGCGGACAAGGTGGATTTTTGATTTCCTGAAGCGGTAATGCCCGGCTCCGCGCTGGGGGATGTTGATAAATCCCTGATGAATGAGAGTTTGCGTTTTTTGTAGGGGCGGACCCGTGTGTCCGCCCTGTTTATGTTTTGTTTTATTCCTTTAGATGCGGTTTGCGGTCATCAGATGCGGGCGGACACACGGGTCCGCCCCTACGGTATACTCGATATTGATGTACAGGCCCCGTGCCTGTCCGAGGTCGCGATCTGTCCCTATAAGAGGCGGTGCAGTTGTGTTCGTCATTCCGGCGAAAGCCGGAATCCATTTTTACGCCTTTTGCCTTTCGTCAAGGTTTCCGTGCATCGGCGGGGAAGGAAACGCCGCCGTTCATTCATCCACATCCGCAAATGGATTCCGGCTTTCGCCGGAATGAAGTGCAAAGGCGAAACCCCCGGATTCCGATATTCCCCTCAACCATGATCGGAATGAACGTGTAGGGGCCGATGGGGTGGAAGGCGAAAAAGAAGGGTCGCATAATATGTCGGACATATATGTCCGACATACACGCGTATTGACATCCCGACAAAGGGGGAATTGGATCGTCCCAATCGCTAGGGATTTTTCTACAACTCCCCTACGCGCCCGTTTCGGCGACCCCGATTTGCTTGGCGAGGGTTTTCGCCGCCTCCTGGTAGGTTTTCTGCAGTTCTTCGTTGGGCGTAATCGGGTTCTGGTACCGGCCCAGGAAGCGGTTCTCCTTGCTCCAGAGTTCCCGGACCTGGAGGATGGAATCGACGGTGCCGTCGCTCTCCTCGTCCACGAACATGTAGTAGTAGCGGCTGTACTGGTTCGCGACGTTCGCGAAGAATTTCTCGTCCTTGTGGTAAATCCTCTGAATCGGGCCGGTCGGCGCCTGGAGCCTGAGCGTCCTGCCGCCGAATATCGAATCGGACACCTCGAGCGTGTATTTCTTGCCGCCGATCGTCTGTCTGACCGTGTAGACGCTGCCCGAAAGCGTGGGTTTCCTGTCGCCCAGCGCGAATGCGCCCAGCTTCCCGTAGAGGCTCGTGTTCACGGATTTCGAAAAATTGTTCGAGATGCCGTAGACCATGAACAGTATGGCCGCCGCGGCCAGGAAGATGAGGGTGGGGGAGCGCTTCGTCGATTTTCCTTCTTCTTCCCTGCCGCGGTTGGTGGCCACGTCCTCCCGCATCTCGGAGAGGTCCTTGTACATCTCCTCGATCGAGAGCTCCAGAGGCTCAGGCAAGGGTTCCGGTTCGGGCTCTTTCTTCTTTGCCGGCGCAGCCGCCGCCGCTCCGCCGCCGGCCGCCGCCGCCGCCGGCGCCGCGGCCCCCCCGCCCCCCAAGAAATACGCGGTTATCTGGGTATATTTTCTCCACTGGGAGGGGA
>VXPH01000130.1 GCA_009839615.1 Nitrospinota bacterium | reverse complement strand
GGGGTGGGGGCCCAGGCGGACCCGAGCGGCGCCACGCCCAAGGGGCTTCGCCAATCATCCCTCCCCAAAGGAAGCATCCGGTGCATCCCGTTCATGCGCGGATGGATGTCCGCGTCGATGATCTTGAGTTTCACCGCCTCCGTCGTTTCTTCCACCGCCGTTTCAACTCCCGTCTCGTTCATTTCAGGCCCCTCTGCGTCATGAACTCAAAAGATTCATTCCATTCTAAAATTCGGGAAACGCCGCCCGCCAGCCCATCTCCTCCTCGAACCACCGCGCCATCGCGAGCAGCTTCTCCTCCCCGCAGCGCACCGCCCCGAACTGGATACCCAGGGGGAGGTTCATGTCTCCCCTGCCAAGAGGAAGCGTGATCGCGGGCTGTCCCGAAAAGGTGAGCGGCTGCAAAAAGGCAGGCCCTCCCGTGGACTCCTCCCACGGCGGCGGCCCCGCGTCGAAGCTGGGTAGGGCGAACAAATCGTAGCGGTTCATCAGATCGTCCATTTTCCGAATAAAACTCGCGCGAACGCGCATCGCCTTCACGTAGTGGACGGCGGGCGCCATGTATCCGATCGTCATGCTTCTTCGCACGTAAGGCGGTAGTTCGTCCTTGTACGCCTCGTACAAGTCCTGATGGCAAGCGGCGGAATCCACGCACCGGGCGATGAAATGCGCCGCGTTTATCTCATCCATGCTCAAAGGCAGTTCCACCTCTTGAACGTCGACGCCCTTTGATTTTATTTGAGATACGGCCTCCTCGGTCCAATCGACGACCTCCTCGCTGGCGAGAGGGAGCAGGTGCTTGAGATACGCGATTTTTTCAGGCCTGCGGGGCGTATTGTTCACGGCGGGCGGCGGGGCGTTCACGGCGCTGTGATCCGCGCCGTCGGGGCCTGCCGCCACTTCGAGGATCTTGGCGATATCCTCGACCGTGCGCGCGATGATTCCCAGATGATCGAAATTCCACGATACGTCGACGACGCCCGTTCTGGGAATGCGCCCGTAGGTGGGTTTCAGGCCCGGCACGCCGCAATACGCAGCGGGGCGAAGCGTAGAGCCCGTTGTCTGGCTGCCGAACGCGGCGGGAACCATGCCCGCGCCCACGGCGGCGGCGGAGCCGCTGCTCGATCCGCCGGGGCTGCGCTCGACGTTCCAGGGGTTGCGGGTGATGGAGGGATCGCCCTGCGCGAAAGGCGTCGTCACCGCCTTGCCCATGGCGATTGCACCGGCGTTTCTCATGCGCGCCACGCAAACGGCGTCTTCGGGGGCCGTTTGTCCTTCGAAAATCTCCGTTCCGGCTTCGAGCTTGAGGCCTTGTATGGCGAAAATATCCTTGGCCGCATACGGCGCGCCCGCCAGAGAACCCAGCTCCTCCCCGGCGCTTCGGGCTTCGTCCACCCCCTTCGCCGCCTCGAGCGCGCCTTGCGCGTCCACCTGCACCCAGGCCTTCACCCCCTCTTCGCAAGCGTCGATGCGCGAAAGCAAAGAACGCACCCACTCCGTCGCGGTGAGTTCGCTCTCCTCCATCTTGCGTATGCCCTCGCTCAAGGAGAGCCGCCAGTGTTCGCTCATTCCACACCCTCATCGGCCTTGAGATTTTCGAACGGGGGGAGAAACGGCTCATCGGTGGATTCAACGGGTGTGCCTGAGAGTATCTGGAGCATCTCCGCGCAATCATCCGCCGTCTTAAGGCCGGACTCATCCTGCGGAACGCCGAAGACGGTGGCGGCCATCTCGGCGATTCGCGCCGCTATTTTCTCGTGATTCTCTTGCGCTTCCGCCATCTATTTCCCCTCCTGCGCGCAAATGTCAGCCTCTTTGGCCTAGCGTATTGGGTATCTCGAAGAAAAGCATCATACTATAAAGGAGACGGCGGGATTAAGGGTGATGAGAGGGAAAACGCATGAAAATCTGGGTGGACGCGGACGCATGCCCGCAAGATATCAAGGAGATTCTCTACAAGACCGCCGACCGCCTCGACATTCCCACCGTTCTGGTAGCCAACATGAAGCTCAGGACGCCGGATATCCCTTCCGTCTCGATGATTCAGGTTCCCGGCGGGGCGGATGTTGCCGATGAATACATCGTCGAGAATCTGAACGCGGGCGATTTCGTCATCACCGCGGACGTCCCCTTCGCGGCGAAGGCGGTCGAAAAAGGCGCTTTGGCCATCGACCCGCGCGGCGAGGTCTATACCGAGGAAAACGTGGGCGAGCGGCTATCGTTGAGAAACTTCATGATGGATATGCGCTCGGGCGGTCTCGTCCAGGGCGGCCCGCCTCCCATGGTTAGTGCAGATCGCCAGAAATTCGCGGCGGCCTTGGACCGCGAGTTGACGAAAAAAAGAAACGCCTAGGCGTTCACGTCGACGACCACGCGGCCCCGCACCTGTCCCTTTAATATATCGCCAGCCAGGCCGGCCAGATCGGAAAGCGTCGCTTCGGTGATCATGGATTCGAGCTTGTCCAGCGGCATCTCCTCCGCAAGCCGCGCCCACGCTTTCTGACGAGGCTCATACGGGCACATGACGGAATCGATGCCCAGCAGGTTCACGCCGCGCAGGAGAAACGGAATCACCGTCGTCTCGAGCGCGCTCCCGCCGGCCAGACCCACCGCCGCCACCGAGCTTCGGTGCTTCATCTGCGTCAGAAGGCGCGCGAGCGTCGTGCCGCCCACCGAATCGATGCACCCCGCCCAGCGCTCGCTCTCGAGCGGGCGTTTCGTGGGTTCTGCGAGTTCGCCTCGGGCGATAATCTCAGAAGCGCCGAGTGATTCGAGATATCCGTGGGTCTCCTCCCTGCCCGTCGAGGCGGTGACGGAATAGCCCAGGTTCGCGAGAACGGCCACCGCGACGGAACCCACCCCGCCCGCGGCGCCCGTGACGAGCACTTCCCCGTCATCCACGCCCAGCCCGTGGTCTTCCAGCGCCTGAACGGAGAGCATGGCCGTGAAGCCGGCCGTGCCGAGCGCCATCGCCTGTCTGGTGGACATATTCTCCGGCAGATGGACCAGCCAGTCCCCCTTGACGCGCGCTTTCTGGGCATATCCCCCCCAGTGCGCTTCGCCGACCCGCCAGCCGGTGAGAATCACCTTGTCGCCTGCGCGGTAATCGGGGTGCGTGCTTTCCTCCACCGTGCCCGAGAAATCGATGCCCCCGACGTGGGGATAATTCCGCACCAGCCGCCCGATCCCGCCCAGTATCATCCCGTCCTTGTAGTTGAGCGTGGAATAATCGATCGCAACCGATACGTCGCCATCCGGCAGGCTCGCCTCGTCAAGTTCCTGAATCGATGAACTGACCTTCCCGTCCGCTTCTTCCAAAACCAGAGCACGAAACATATCGCATCATCTCCACAAGTTAGTTTTGTTCGATTGCCTCTTTGAGCAAACCGAGCGTCGCCTCGGCGAACGCCCACATATTCGCTTCCCTGTCCGCGCTGCCCGTCTCCAGCGTCATCACCTTCTCCACCGGGCCGGAAACCGCCATGCACGAGTGCCCCGGCGCATCCCCGTACCTGTTGCCCGAAGGGCCAGCGGCCCCGGTTTCGGACACGCCCCAAGTCGAGCCCAGCCTGTCCTTGATCGCCGCGGCCAGCTTCGCCGCGTAGGGTTCCGTGCTCGGCCGCATTCCCTCGAAGGCGTCCTCGGGCAGCCCCAGCAGAATGCTCCTCGAATCATAGGTGTAGAGCACGCCGCCGCCCATGTAGTAGGCCGAAGCCCCCGGAACGGCGAGCAGAGCGGCCGACACCAAACCGCCGGCGGAAGTTTCCGAAACGGCGACCGTTTGTCCCTTATCCTTCAGCAATTGTCCGATTTCACCGGCCATTCGCGTGAGCAGGTCCATGAGGTCCTCCAATTGAGATAACTTGAACTCAGAAGGTGGAACAATGGCATATTCTCGCCTTAAAATCATCCCGTCACTGCTTTCGGGCGCACGAAACGCCAGAGCGGGGGGACTTGGTTCCCACACGTGATATACTGCGCAGAATGCACGCCAAATCATGAGTCCGACCCGGATACGTGGAGGAAGTCAACTGATGCCCGACGGGCAAGACGGAATTGAAAAACGTCACCACAGTTCCCACTGGGGGGCGTTCCGGGCGCTTGTGCGCGATGGCCGCATGGTGGGTTTCGAGCCTTTCGCCAAGGATCCGGCGCCATCCCCCATCCTGGAGTCCATCCAGGACGCCATTTATGACGAAACCCGCATCTCCCGGCCCATGATCCGCGCGGGCTGGCTCGAGCACGGCCCCGGCAAACGCACCGAAGGACGCGGCGGCGAACCCTTCGTGCCCGTCTCCTGGGAGACGGCCCTCGGCCTGGTCGCCGACGAAATCGAGCGCATCAAGACCGAACACGGCAACGAATCCATCTTCGCGGGCTCCTACGGCTGGGCGAGCGCGGGCCGCTTCCACCACGCCAACACGCTGCTCAAGAGATTCTTCAACTGCTATGGCGGCTTTACGGATCAGGTGACCACCTACAGCATCGCCGCCGGATACGTCATCCTCCCCCACGTTCTGGGGGACTATGTCGCCTGCTCCGGACACATCACGACGTGGGACAGCATCGCGCAAGACTCAGGATTGTTCGTCATGTTCGGCGGCATTCCCGTCAAGAACGCGCAGGTGGCCGCCGGCGGCGCGGGAGAACACTCCCTGGAGCTTTGGCTCGAACGGGCGAAGGCGAACGGCGTGGAATTCGTGAACGTAAGCCCCCTGAAAGACGATGCGCCCGATTTCCTGGACGCGCAGTGGCTCGCCGTGCGCCCCAACACGGACGTGGCGCTCATGCTCAGCCTCGCCCATACCCTTTGGGAGGAGAACCTGCACGATAAGGAGTTCCTCGCGCGCTACTGCGTGGGTTTCGAGAGGTTCGAAGCCTATCTGACGGGCGAAACCGACGGCCGACCAAGGAACGCGGACTGGGCGGCCCCCATCACGGGAATCGGGGCGGACATCATCCGTACCCTCGCCCGGCGCATGGCGGGCGCGCGAACCATGCTCAACACGAACTGGTCGCTCCAGCGCGGGGATCACGGCGAGCAGACGTTCTGGATGACGGTCACGCTCGCCGCCATGCTCGGACAAATCGGCCTGCCGGGCGGGGGGTTCGGCTTCGGTTACGGGAGCATGGGCGGGCGCGGCGAGCCGCGTGAGAACATCCCTTCCGTCAGAATGGGTTTCGGGAAAAACCCGACCGGCAGCTTCATCCCCGTCGCCCGCATCGCGGACATGATGCTCCACCCGGGCGAAGAATACGACTTCAACGGCGAGCGCCGCACCTACCCGGACATCCGTATGGTGTACTGGTGCGGCGGCAATCCCTTCCACCACCATCAGGACCTGAACCGGCTGGTGAAGGCGTGGCGGCGGCCGGAAACCATCGTCGTCCACGACCCCTGGTGGACCTCCACGGCGCGCCATGCGGACATCGTGCTGCCCGCCACCACGACGCTCGAGCGCAACGACATCGGTTCGAGTTCGAGGGATCGCTTCATTCTCGCCATGCACAAGGTGATCGAACCGGTGGGCGACGCCCGGCACGATTTCGACATCTTCTCAGAGCTGGCGGAACGGCTCGGCTTTCAGAGCGCCTTCACCGAGGACCGCGGCGAGATGGAATGGCTCCGGCACGTCTACGAGGAGGCCCGCCAGAGAGCCGCTGCTCAGGGCGTGGTTCTCGACACCTTCGAGCATTTCTGGGAGACGGGGCACACCGAAGTCGCTCCGCCGGAGACGCCCCACGTCTACCTGGCCGATTACAGGGAAGACCCCGAGAACAACCCGCTCAAGACGCCTTCGGGAAAGATCGAGATATATTCCGAGCGCATCGAGAGCTTCGGGTACGCCGATTGTCCGCCCCACCCCGCCTGGCTCGAACCCGTAGAGTGGCTGGGGAGCGAGGTGGCGAAGAAATTCCCGCTGCACCTGATCTCGAACCAGCCGCGCACGAGGCTCCACGGCCAGATGGACAGCGGCTCCACCAGCGTCAAGAGCAAGATCCGGGGCAGAGAACCGGTGTGGATTCATCCCGATGACGCCGCAGCGCGGGGAATTCGAGGCGGAGACGTCGTTCGAATCTTCAACGAGCGCGGCGCGATTTTAGCGGGCGCCGTCCTCTCCCAAGGGCTGCTGCCCGGCGTCATCCAGCTCTCCACGGGCGCGTGGTACGACCCGCAGGAGCCCGGGAGAATCGGTGCGCTCGACAAGCACGGCAACCCCAACGTACTGACGCCCGACAAGGGAACCTCCAGCCTCGGCCAGGGCCCGAGCGCGCACAGCGCGCTGGTGGAGATGGAGCGCTACGAGGCGGAGCTTCCCGAGATCACGGCGTTTCAACCCCCATCCTTCATCGAGGCGTAAATGTCCAGAAAATTCTTCTCAGACCATGCCAAATGGCCCCGCTGCGTTTCGGGGGGGCCTTTCCTGTTCTTCAGCGGACGGATGGGGATGCACCCGGGTACGGGGAACATCTGCACCAGGTACGCCGAAATCGGGGAGAAAGGACCCGCGCGGACGAAGAACTACCCCTGGGTCGACAGGATAGAAGCGCCCATCGGGGCGCAGGCCATCGCCACCTACGAGGGCGTGGGGGAAACACTCCAGGCGAAAGGCGGTGGACTGGAAAACCTGCTCAGGTTCCACCTCTATCAGCTCGACAAGCGCTTTTTCCCGGTGTTCGACAGCATCCGGCGCCACTATGAACCGAAAGACCCGACGCCGAGCACCGCCGTGGGCATGGGCGCGTTCGACCCGGAGCGTACCGTGCGCTTCAACATCGACGCCATCGCCCTGAATCCCGAAGCCGCGAAAACGCTGGGAAAAAGAATGGCGCACCAAGGCTCCAAGGCGCACTCGGCCGCGGCGCATTTCTCCCACGTCGTGGGCGCGGGGCCGTATCTTTTCGTCGCCGGGCAGATTCCGACGGATACCTCGAAACCCGGCTCTCCCCTCATCCGCAACTATCCCGACATCCCCAAAAGGGGGCGATTCCTCTCCGTCGGCCAGAGCCACGAGGACAGCAGGAACGGCCCCATCGCCGCGCAGACGTGGTTCGTCTACGACCTGATCCGCAAACACCTAGAGGGTTCGGGGTCTTCGCTCGAAAACATCCTGAACCTCACCGTATATCTCGGGGACATGCGCGATTTCCCCACCTTCCACCGGGTTCACGAGCGGTTCTTCCCGGAAGACCCGCCCGCCCTCACGGTCATGCAGGTGGCGGAAGTCGGCCACAAGGGGGAGAAAATCGAAATCGAACCCACGGCGCTGATGGATAAAAGCAAGATCAAGCGCGAGGTGATTCGCGGGGAGGATGGAGCAGGCGCCCAGATGAGCCTGGGCGTCGCCGCAGGGGGGGTACTCTTCCTCTCGAACCTCGTCGGCCTGAATGGGGACGGAGAGCCTGTCAGCAAAAGAAGCGAGTTAAGAGGAGCGCTCCGCAGGAGGTTGCCGAAAGCGCCTTCGCCGGCCACGAGAAATGTGGTCTTGCAGGGACTGGCGGTTCTGGATCAGATGGAAGGCGCGATGAAGGCCGCAGACGCCGACATGAGCCGAGTGACGCACCTGACGCTGTTCCTTCAGAACATCGCTCACCTGTCGGCGCTCGAACCCTTGTTCAGGAAATACTTCCCGAAGCGAAGGCCGGCCTTCACCGCCATTCAGATACCAGAAGTCTCGCCCGTCGCGGGCACGGAAGTCTCGATGACGGCCATCGGGTGGATCGGCGACGGCGATCCGGAGATCATCACATAAGGCTAATCCGTATCGCAGACCCTGTGCCCGGCGAGGTCTTCGATGAGCGTGGCGAAACCGCTGTGGTCCAACTCCCCGCGATCCGCTGTCAGGAGCGCTGTGAACATCTGGTAGAGCTGCCCCGCCGCCGGTATGGCCACGCCCAGGTCCGCGCCGGCTTCCATGGCGAGGCGCAAGTCTTTGCGGTGCAGGCGAATCCGGAAACCCGGCGGGTATTCGCCCTTCACCAGGTTCGGCCCGCGCAACTCCAGCACGCGGGATTGCGCGAGACCGCCGGATAGCGCCGCGATCATCTTCTCGGGATTCACGCCCGCTTTCGAGCCCAGCACCAGCGCTTCGCTCATCGCGGCGATGTGCAGACCCACCATGATCTGATTCGCGATCTTCACGTACCCGCCGTCGCCCACGTTCTCCCCAACGTGGACGATGGTCTTCCCCATGGCCTCGAAAACGGGCAAAGCGTCTTCAAAATCCGCCGCAGCATCACCCACCATGATGGAGAGCGTGCCCTCCTTCGCGCCGACGTCACCTCCGCTCACGGGTGCATCGAGCATGCGCACGCCCCGCTCCCCCAAAACCCCCGCCACCTTTTTTGAGACGCCCGGAGCGATGGTGCTCATGTCGATGAAAAGGGAACCCTCCCCCGCTCCTTCGATGACGCCTCCCCCGCCCAGGGCGACCAGTTCGACGTCCGGGGAATCGGGGAGGCAGGTGATGATGACCTCGGCCCTGGAAGCCGCATCGGCCGCGGACCCGCAAACAACCGCGCCCGCCTCACCCAACTCTTCCAGCGGGGGCCTGCTGCGGTTGTGGACGGCCACCGAATGGCCGGCTTTCAGCAAGTTCAACACCATGGGCTTGCCCATGATGCCGGTTCCGATAAACGCGACGGAGCGACTCATCGTCTAAGCCTCCCTTCTGGTGGTTTATGGATGAAGCAAGATGCGCTCCGGAGCCTCCGGCACAATCGCGAAAGCTGCGCGGACTCCCGCGCTGTTCGCATCCTGGCGGATTACCCGCCGAGACGGGATTCGAGCCACCTCGCCGTGCGGAGCAGCCTGGCGTCGTCTCCTTTTGCCCCCACGAGTTGAACGCCGACCGGCATCCCGTCCGCGCCCTTGAGCAAAGGAATCGTGACGGCCGACGTTCCGCACAAGGTCCAGATGGTGCAAAAAACGGGATTGCCCGTAGCGCCGAGCCCCAGCGGCGCCTGCCCCGGCGCAGGCGGTGTGAGGATGGCGTCGTAGCGCTCGAACGTCTCCCCCAGCAATCCGTTCAGCACGGGCACCTTCTCCACCGCCCGAGTGTAATCCACCGCAAGATAGGTTTTGCCGCGCTCCATCATCTTGCGCAGAAGATCGCTTAGCTGGTCCCTGCCGCGTTCGTATTCCGTCTCGAAGTTCCGCGCGAGGTTCGATTCCAGGATGACCTGGTGCCACTCGATCGCGCTGTGGAAGGGCTCGGGGAGTTCGACCTCCTCCACGACCTCCTCGCCCAGACTTGTCGCCAATTCCTCGAAGGCTGCCTGCGCGTCCTCTTCGGCCTGCTCCCAGACGGGCGTTTTCACGAACGCGAAGCGCGGTGCGACCGGAGGCTCCGAGGCGGCGACTTCCAGCAGTTTCGGGGCCGCGTGCGGCCGCATGTCCGGATCGCGCGCGTCGAATACCATCACCTGATCGCCCAGGAAGGCGAGGTCCTCGACCGAGCGCGCGAAAAGACCCACGTGGTCGATCGGCCTCGACTGCGGCAGCATGCCGTAGCGCGAAATCGAGCCGTGCGTGGGCTTGAAGCCGCAGACCCCGCAGAACGAGGCGGGCCGGATGGTCGACCCGTTCGTCTGGCTCCCCACCGCCGCGGGTACCATATTGGAAGCAACGGAGGCGGCGGAACCGCTCGACGACCCACCGGGCGTGCGGTTCGGATCGTGGGGGTTCTTCGTCTTGCCGGGGTGATAGACGGCGAACTCCGTCGTCACGGTCTTGCCCATGATGACGGCGCCCGCGCTCTTGAGCAGGGATACGACGGCGGCGTCCTCGGTGGGCCTGCGGCCCGCGTGAAGGGGCGAGCCGTTCTCGGTCGGCAGGTCGGCCGTATCGATGACGTCCTTGATCCCGACGGGAACCCCGTGCAGAGGACCGAGGGCCTTCCCTTCCTCTATGGCCAGATCGGCTCCTCTCGCCTGCCTGAGGGCGAATTCCTCATCCAGGTGCTCCCAGGCGCCGATTTGCTCCTCGCACTCCGCGATGCGGGCCAGGCACGCTTCGACGAGAGCTACGGAGGTCAGTTCTCCCTCGCGTATCGCCTCTGCGGCGCGCAGGGCGCTTAAGTGGGCCGGATTGCTCTCTTCCATCGGACATTCCTCCAATCAGTGCGCTTCGCCGTCAGGCGCATGCTTTCGACGCTTCGCTCATCGGGGCCGTTCCGCTGCGCCCGTCAACATGGCCACCGCGGCGAAATCCAGACCCCCCAGGCCGTCGCGCGAAGCCATGCGGTAGACCTGGTTCGCGGCCGCGCCGGTGGGACACGGAATCCCGAGCGACATCAGGGCGGAAACGGCCAGGGACATGTCCTTGAGCATCAAGTCCACCGTGAAGCCGGCTTCAAAATCCTTGCTCGAAGGCGCGCCCTCGATGAGGCCGGCGCACGGCGGGTCTTTCTCCATCACCCAGCTTCCGCCGCTGCTCGTGCGTATCACCTCGTGGAGAATTTTGGTGTCCACGCCGGACGCCTTGCCCATGGCGAACGCCTCCGCCGCCGCCACCATGGTGACGCCCGCGATGAGGTTGTTGCAGAGCTTCGCGACCTGTCCCGCGCCGTACCCCCCGACGTGGATGATGTTCTTCCCCAGCAGCGCCAGAACGGGCTCCACCGTCTCGAACGCCTCCTTCGGCCCTCCGACCATGATGGTGAGGCTCGCCGCATCCGCCCCCATCACCCCGCCCGATACGGGCGCATCGAGCACCACCGCCCCGCGCTCCGCCGCCTCGGCGGCGAGTTTGCGGCTCTGATCGGGCTCGATGGTGGAGAGGTCGACCAGCAGGCCGCCCTCGCCCACGGCTTCCATGAGACCGCCCTCGCCCATGAATACCTCTTCCACCTCGGCCCCTGTGGGCAGTGAGGTGAGCACGATTTCGCACGTGGCGGCGAGTTCCGCCGGATTCGACGCTTCGATGGCGCCATGCGAAACGGCGCGCTCCACGGATTCGCGGACGACGTCCACCACGCTCACTTCATGACCCGCCTTGATGAGATGCGGCACCATGCGGCCGCCCATCGCTCCCACGCCAACAAAACCCAATCGCTTCATCAGATATCCTCCACGAAAATTTGTCTCATTTTCATTTATCTTAACCCGCTCCCGCCGGAAACTCTTCCGCCACCGCGCACAGGAACCCCTCCCTGAAAGCGGGCGCGATCAGGGTCATCCCAATGGGCAACCCGTTCGCATAAAACCCGTTCGGGACGGCGACGGCGCATAAATCCAAAAGATTCACAAAATTCGTATACATCCCCAGATTCGCGTTCAAGGCCACGGGGTCGGCCCTGATCTCCTCTATCGTATACGCCGTAGGCGTCGTTGGAACCAGCATAAAATCAATATCTTTCCAGGCTTTCTTCGCCTCACGCTTTAATCCCTCCAGGCGATAGAAGGCCCGGAAGGCGTCGACCGCCGAATACCGGGCGGCCCCCGCGATCAACTCCCTTGTGACGGGATGAAGGGCCTCGGGTTTCGCTCCGATGAAATCCTCAATCGCCGCCAGACGCTCCGCCATCCAGGGGCCGCCGTACAAGAGTTTCGCCGCTTCAAAAAACGGCGAGAAATCGACCTCCCGCACAGCCGCGCCCGTCGCCTCGATGCGCTCTACCCCCTTCTCATAAGCACTTTGCGCCTCATCATCCCCCAGGAAATCTCTTTGTCCGGCCAGGGGAACGCCCGCCTTCAGCTCTTCCGGCGAGATGTCGGCCATCGCCAGGGAAGCCCCCGCAGGAAGCGCACGGCTGTACGGGTCCTCATCGGGCGCCGCCATCGCATCAAGCGCGCAGAGCGCGTCCGAAGCCTCGAGGGCGAAGACCGATACGCAATCGAGCGTGCGGCAGGCGGGAACCACGCCCCGCGTGCTCACCAGTCCCCGGGAGGGCTTGAGGCCTACGATGTTGTTGAACCCCGCGGGCACCCGGCCCGAGCCGGCCGTGTCCGTGCCGAGCGCGAAACTCACCAGACCCCCTGCGACGGCCACGGCCGAGCCGGAACTCGAACCGCCCGGTATGTAGTCGGGGTGAAACGGATTCCGGGCCACGCCATAAGGCGTGCGCACGCCGACGAGACCGAGCGCGAACTGATCCAGGTTCGTCTTTCCGACGAAAATCGCCCCGGCATCGAGCAGAAGATTCACACAGGGAGCGCTCTCTTCCGGCGTATAGGCGTATTCGGGGCACGCCGCCGTCGTTGGAACCCCGGCCACGTCGATGTTGTCCTTCACCGCAAAGGGAACGCCGTATAGCGGTAGTTCATCCGCATCCGCCCTGCGAGCTTCGAGTTCTTGCGCGCGCGCGAGCAATTTATCCTCGGATTCCAAGTGAATCCACACGCCGTCCTCACCACGCGCGGCGATTCGCTTATAAACTTCATGCACGACGTCCACCGGCGTGCGCTCGCCCGAGGCATACGCCTCCTGAAGGCGGGAGAATCTCATCTCATCCGCGCCCGGCCCTGCGCCCGGCTTCATCATCCATCGCTTTCGTTGGATTGGCGCTCCGCCATCTCGCGAAGCGCCGTCTTCAGAACTTTCCCGTAGTTGTTCTTGGGCAAGGCCTCGATGAAACGGTACGCCCGGGGACGCTTGAAGCGCGTGATGTGTTCGAGGCACAAGCCGTCGAGTTCTTCCTCGCCAACCTCTTGCCCGTCCTTGGGCACCACGAAAGCCATGACCTCTTCCCCCCAATCCGGGTGCGGACGCCCGATCACGGAGACTTCCAGAACGCACTCGTGGCGCAAAAGCACTTCCTCCACCTCACGGGGGTAGATGTTGCTGCCACCGCTGATGATGAGGTCCTTGGAGCGATCCTTGAGGGTGAGGAATCCGTCCTCGTCCATTACGCCCATGTCACCCGTGTGGAGCCACCCGCCCTTGAGCGTGCTCGCCGTGGCCTCGGGGTTGTCCCAGTAGCCCTTCATGACGACGTCGCCGCGCACGAGCACCTCACCGGTCTCTCCCGGCGGCAGGGTGTTGTCCTCGGTGTCCACCACGCGCACTTCGACCACGGTGTGCGGCACCCCGACGGATGCGAGTCGCTCCTCGAAGCGGGGGTGATCCGTATCGACGTGCCGCTCTCTGGAAACGACCGTGATGGTCATGGGGCTTTCTCCCTGCCCGTATACCTGAACGAGTTTGTTCCCCAGAGCCTCCATCGCCTTTTTGAGGTCTTCCACGTACATCGGCCCGCCCCCATAGGCGATGATCTTCAAATTCGTGGTATCCGCATCCTTGATTGCCTCGCTCTGAACGAGACGCGTCACCATGGTGGGCGCTGCGAACAAGGCGAGACCCGGGTAGGCCTCGATGAGACGGAAAATCTCCTCAGGCTCGAATCCCCCGCTCTCGGGAATGACGTTGTTCGCGGCTTTATATACGTGCGGTATCGCGTACAGGCCCGATCCGTGGGACAAGGGGGCGGCGTGCAGGATGCAATCGTTCTCGGAGACCGGATCGACGTCGGCGAAATAGCTCAAGGACATGCTGTGGAGGTTCCGGTGGGTGAGCATGGCGCCCTTCGGCCTGCCCGTCGTACCGCTCGTATAGAAGAGCCAGGCCAGATCATCCGGCGCCTGGGGTTCGATGGGGACGGGCTCTCTGGACTGAATCGCCCGGTAATCGGGGGTGTCGACCTCCATCACGCTTTCAAGAGTCTCGATTTCATCGGCGAGCGGCGCGACCGTCCCCATGAGGTCGGAAGTGACGAAACAACATCGCGCGCCCGCATTCTCGAGGATGAAGGCCATCTCCCTGGAGTGGAGTTTGGCATTGATGGGCAGAGCGCAGCAGCCCGCATGCCATATGGCGTAAAGGACCTCCAGAAACGCCGGGCAGTTCTTCATGGTGATGGCGGCGCGGTCGCCGGGCTTCATCCCGAGTTCGCCCTTCAGATAACCCGCCATGGAGGCCGCCCTGCGGGCGAGCGTCTCATACGTGCAATGAGTGATCTCGCCCAAAGATATGGCCGGCCGCTCTCCACAGGCCCTGGCCGCTCGGGCTAAAAACTCCGCCATGTTCATTCGAAACCACCCTCCCGCAAGTCACGTCCCACGATTCGCGCAACCACGCGTACACATGGGCGATTCATCGTTGGAAGACCGCCGCCTCATGGCCTGATGATAAGCCATATCCGAATCCATGAATATGCGCTAGTATTAAACCATATCTCAGCGTTTCATGGTGCGCGGCTTCCGCCGGGAAACCCGCATATGCGAGAGGAGCGCACCGAGCGTCCCCTCTTCTCATACCCGTGGAGACGATACCCATGCGAAGCGAAAAAGACCTGCTCGATTCAGCGAAGAAATACAGCTTCCGCGGGCGGGTGGACAAGTCGGTTTTCTCGGGCCCCGTCTTCGTTCGCGGCGAGGGTTCCACCGTCGAGGACGTGAACGGCAAGCAATACCTCGATTTCAACTCGGGCCAGATGTGCTCCGCCCTCGGGCACAACCACCCCACCGTCACGGAGGCCATCAAGAAAAGCTGCGATGAGTTGATTCACGCGCACAGCAGTTTCTTCAACGATCAGGAAATCATCCTCGCCGAACGCCTGGGCGCGCTGCTGCCGCCCCCGCTCGAGAAGAGCCTGTTTCTCGGTTCGGGCGCGGACGCCAACGAGGCGGCGGTGACGATCGCCCGCAAATTCACCGACGGCTTCGAGGTGGCGAGCCCCCACATCAGCTTTCACGGCCTCTCCGATACGGCGCGCTCGCTCACCTTCGCGGGATGGCACAGCGGGCACGGGCCGCTATCGCCGGGGAGCATGGCCATGGTCGCGCCCTATTGCTACCGCTGCCCACTCGCACAGAAATTCCCGGATTGCGAGATCGCCTGTCTCGACACGAGCTTCGAACTCATCGACGCGCAAACGACGAGCAAGCCCGCCGCCGTCATCACCGAACCCCTGTTCAGCGCGGGCGGGGTGGTGGAGCCGCCCCCCGGCTGGCTCAAGAAACTCAAAGAAAGCTGCGAGGAGCGCGACATGCTCCTCATCGTGGACGACGAGCAGACGGGGCTCGGCAAACTGGGCACGATGTTCGGCTTCGAGAAGGACGAGGTAGTGCCCGACGTGGTGACGCTGGCGAAACACTTCGGCGGGGGCGTGAGCATCTCTTCGGTCTCGACGAGCGCCGAGGTGGAGGAGAAGATAGCGTCCACCGAATTCGTCGTCACCCACTCCCACACCAACGACCCGCTCGCCTGCGCGGCAGGGGTGGCGAGCCTCGACGTCATCGAAGGAGAAGACGTGCCCGCCAAGGCGAGAAAAATCGGCGCTCACCTGAGGGAACGCCTCACCTGGCTGGGCGAGCAGTATGAAATGGTGGGCGACATCAGGGGCCGGGGGCTCCTGCAGGGGATCGAACTGGTGGAAGACAGGCGCACGAAAACGCCCGCCACCAGACAGGGAAGCGAGATCAACCGCAGGTGCCTGGAGAACGGGCTCATCTTCAGCCAGCGGCGCGGGGGGAGCGTCCTTCGCTTCGTGCCGCCGGCCACGACGACGGAAGGCCAGATGGATCAGGCGATGGACATCCTCACCGACGCGGTGGACAAGGCGAGCGTTCGCGGCGCCGTCTCGTGAACATGATCAGGTTCGGGTCCTGGGCTTACGAATAGCATCAAATGCTCCACGTCGCTCTCTACCATCCGGCAATCCCGCAGAACACCGGGAACATCGGGCGCTTGTGCGTCGGGATGGATGCGCACCTTCACATCATCGAGCCTGCGAAATTCAATTTTTCGGATAATTCCCTCAAAAGGGCGGGCCTCGACTACTGGCCGGACGTGAAGCTCACGGTCCACGGGAACGAAGCGCTCTTCCTCGAATGGCTGGGCGAGAGAACGCCCTGGCTCATCACGAAGTTCGGCGCTTCGCGCTTCGATAGAGTCTCATACAAGGACGAAGACGTGCTGCTGCTTGGAAACGAAAACACAGGGCTGCCCGATGCGTGGCACACGCGCTGGCCCGAGCGGCGGATTTACGTGCCCATGCCCGGGCCGATACGCTCATACAACCTCGCCAACACCGCTGCGGTCGTGCTCGCGCAGGCATTCGTTCAATTACATGATGCGGAAATCACGAACCACGGCGGCGGACGAGACCCTATTGGGTAAAAACGCGAAACTTTTTTGTTGTCGTGTGAAAGGTATTTCAGAATTGTTTTTAGGAACAGACAGCCATCACGGCGTCATATCCACCCAGCCACCCTCTTGCGCGCTTTGGAGGCAGGCTTCGGCGAGTCGCACGTCGCGGATGCCTGCGGAGAGATCGGCGTAGAAAGGCTCATCCGTTACCACGTGGCGGATGAAGCGCTCCCAGCCGTAGCGGTAGGGGTTCTTATACGGCGCGGGGTCTGGCTCCTCCTGCCAGTTCTCGCGGTTATCCACCGAGACGTCCATGGTGTCCGCGTCGCGGCCCATGAGAAAACCGCGCACCAAGGGCGTATCTCCCGCCGCCTGCTTCCAGCAGCGCCTTAACCCCGCGACTGCCGAGCCGCCGGTTCCATCCACCTGAAAGGTCACCAGGTCCTCGCGCCTGACCCGCGTGGACCATGAACTCAGTATCGCGCCGCGCGCGCCGCTTTCGAGTTCCAAAAGCGTGTGCGCGTTGTCCTCTACGTCGACATCGAAGCGCTCTCCCGCCTCGTCGGCGCGCTCGGTCTGGCCCGTCCAGGCGAGCGCCGCCACGCGCGCAATCGGCCCGAGAACCCCCTCGACGATGTAGCGCCAGTGCGGGTGCATGTCCGAGACGAGTCCGCCGCCGCCCGCCTTTCGGTAGTTCCAGCTCGGGCGCTGGCATTCGGCTTCGATACCGTCGAACACCCACCAGCCGAACTGGATCTGAAAACCGATGATCCGGCCCAGAAAACCGCTCTCCACCACCCGGCACAGCTTCAGGAATCCCGGCAGGAAGAGCTTATCCTCCACCGCGCCGTGCTTGAGGCCTTTGGACTGCGCCGACCGCAGGAGATCCATCCCCTCCTGAACGCTGGGCGCGACGGGTTTTTCGGTATAGATGTGCTTCCCGGCGGCGATGGCGCGCTCAAGGACGTCCACCCTTAGATGCGTGGCCGCCGCATCGAAGAAGACGGGATAATCCGCATTTCCGAGCGCCGCTTCGAGGTTGGTCGTCCAGTCGAGGCCGCCATGTTCGGCCGCCAGTTTCGCGAGACGCTCCTCGTTCCTGCCGACTAGCAGGAGCTTCGGCAGGATTCTCTCGCCGCCAACTTCGAGGCCGCCTTCTTTGATCATGGGTATCAGCGAGTTTCTCAGATGCTGGAAGGAGCAGATGCCGCCCGTCGCCCCGTGCAGAATGATTCCCAACTCCCGCGTCGCCATATATCCGCCCTGCCCCATGCTTGGAATTTCCCGAAACGCCCCTACGCCTCCAGGCCCGCCATCAACTCGGCAGGATCGATGGGCAACTTCAGCTCTTCGCCGCGCTTGGCCGAGAGGTCCATCGCCATGGTCAGCACCAGGTTGCGGTGCCCCTCGGCGGCGGTCGCATGGGGGGTGCGCTTGCCTGAATAAATCCGCTGGAACCAGGAGTTGGTCTCCTCGCGCATCGGCCCCCAGAGCTCTCCGTCGTACATGTCGCCCGGGGGGAAGCTGGTGAGGAAATCGACGTTCCGCCGCGCTTCCAGGTCGAAATCTTCGGGGTTATAGGCGGGCCCTTGCGAGAACTCGGACGCCATCACCACGTCGCGGTGCGTGTCTTCGATATCCACCACGCCCTTCGTGCCCACGATGCCGATTTCGAGTCCATACACAGCACCCGGCCACTCCTTGGGCAGCGCCCAGCAGATGTTCATGCTCCAGATGGCGCCGCCCTCCATCGTGAACACGCCGAAGGTGGCATCCTTGGTGCCGAGGTCGCTCAAAATCCCCTCGGTCGAGCGCGCGAAGATGGAGACCGGCTTGGCGTCGCCCATCAGCCACAGGCACATATCGAGACTGTGGGTGCCGGAGACGACCATGGGCGTCAGGAAGCGGCGGTCCTGGGATAGCCGCACCTCTCCGGTCGGCGCCATGCGGTTCATGAAGGCGCGCGTGACCGCCGCGGTGACGTCGCCGATCTGGCCGCTATCGACGCGATCCTTCACGGCCAGAAAACGCCTGCGAAACCGCTGGGTGTAGCCGACCACGGCGTCCACGCCGGCCGATTCAATCGCCGCGAGCACCGAGGCCGACTCGCGCGCGTCGGTGGCGAGCGGTTTTTCGATCAGCATGGAAAGACCGCGTTCCGCCGCGGCGAGCGTGGGTTCGACGTGCGCCCATGTCGAGGTGGCGATGATCGCCGCATCCACCTCGGGCCGGGCGATGAGTTCGTGAAAGTCGGTGGTGAAGAAATCGGCCTCGATGTCTTCCTTGAGTTGTTGTCCCACCCGCTCGTTCATGTCGGAGAGGCCGATCCAACCGATTCCAGGGAAATCCCTGGCCAGCGCGCCCCGCATGCGCCCCACGACCCCGCAACCGACGATGGCAAGCCCCAGTTCCTTTCTATCCGCCATTCCTGTTCCTTTCATTTATCTGAGTATCGTCTCTATGACTTCGTGTATACAGCCGGCAAGTAAAAAGCCGCGGAGACCCCGCGGCCGTTTTTCGCTTGGTAGCGGGGGGAGGATTTGAACCTCCGACCTTTGGGTTATGAGCCCAACGAGCTACCAGACTGCTCCACCCCGCATCGTTATGTGTTATCTACTCCCGCAAGGGCATTCTGTCAAGGAGAGGGGGTTCTGCGAGAACCGCCAGAGAAGCGCCCTTGATATCGAGGCGCTGAGAATCAGGCATTATTTTTTCGAGGGGATGAACTCGTAGACGACTTCCCCTTTCTTGACGAGGCCTAAGTCTTCGCGCGCGATTTTCTCGATAGCCCGCTCATCGGAGCGCAAGGAGCGAATTTCCGAGCGTAACTCCTTGTTCTTCGCCTCGATCTCCGCGATCTCTTTCTTGAGTTCGGATACGCGCTCTTCGTTTACGATGACGGCGAGAAGCCCGTCCCGGCCCAGCAAGGCGGAACCGAGCAGCAAGACGATGACGCCCGCGCACATCCAGAAGAAGAGTCTGGCTTTGGAAGATTGGCCCTTGGTGGATGATCGTCCTGCTTTTCGCATCGCGCTCAGACTCCGAGGCGCGCGAGCTTCATCGGCTACAACCCGGCGAACGCCTCTCGCGCGGCGGCCAGCGTGGCCTCCACGCTCTCATCCGTATGGGCGGAAGACATGAACCCCACTTCGAACTGACTCGGGGCGAATGCCACACCCCGTTTTAGCATAGAATGAAAGAATTTGGCATAGCGGTCGGTATCCGAGCGCATGGCGCCTGTGAAATCGCGGACGGGGCCCTCCTGGAAGAACGCGCCGAACATCGACCCGCAACACGCGGCGGTGAGCGGGATTCCCGCCTCCCGTGCAGCTTCCGCCATGCCTTCGGAGAGCGCTTTGGCCCTCCCCTCCAAGGCTTCGGGCAAACCCAGTTCCTCGATGATTTTCAGCGTCTCGACCCCCGCCGTCATGGCCAGAGGGTTCCCGGAAAGCGTGCCCGCCTGATAGACGGAACCCAGGGGAGCGACGCATTCCATCACGTCGCGCCTTCCCCCGTAAGCGCCCACGGGCATGCCGCCGCCGATCACTTTTCCGAGGGTCGTCAAATCAGGCGTGATTCCGAAAAGGGCCTGGGCGCCTCCTCTGGCCACCCGAAACCCCGTCATCACCTCATCGAAAATGAGCAAGGCGCCCGCTTTTTCGGTTTCCTCCCGCAAGGCCTCCAGAAATCCGGCCTCGGGCAGAATCAGCCCCATGTTGCCGGCCACCGGTTCGATGATGAGGGCGGCCACGTCCCCGCCCCGCCTTGCGAAGAAATCCCGGACCGCTTCGATATCGTTGAAGGGAAGCGTCGCCGTGTTCCGCGCATAATCCCCCGGAACGCCCCCGCTGTCCGGCACGCCGAGCGTGGCGCCGCCGCTGCCCGCCTTGACGAGCAGACCGTCGGCGTGGCCGTGGTAGCAGCCCTCGAATTTGACGATCACGTCGCGGCCCGTGAAGCCCCGTGCTAAGCGGATGGCCGACATCGTCGCCTCGGTGCCCGAGTTCACGAAACGCAGCAATTCCATGGAAGGGTATGCCGCGTTCACCAGTTCCGCCAGTTCGGTCTCGAGGGCCGTGGGCGCGCCGAAACTCGTCCCCCGCGCCGCCGCCTCCTGAATGGCGCGCACCACGCGCGGGTGGGCGTGGCCCAGAATCAACGGCCCCCAGGAGAGCACGTAGTCGATGTAGGCGTTGCCGTCGGCGTCCCGGATTCGGTCGCCTTCGCCCTTCTCGACGAAAAAGGGCGTTCCGCCGACGCCACGGAACGCGCGGACGGGCGAATCCACGCCGCCCGGGATGCGGTATTGCGCAAGCGCGAACAATTCTTCGGATTTGGGCCGGTTCACGATATGTATTTTCCAATCAAATAATGCAGGCGTTCTTTCGTTTTCTGCGGCATCCGGGCCGGATCGGTCATGAGAGCCGTCGCCAAAGAGCCCGCGAAGGGACTCTCCCCATCGATCTCGGGCACCGCCTCTTTGATGATCTTCTGCGCGAGGGCCGCGTTGCTCCTCACGATAGCGATCACGGCTTCCACGCTCACCGCCTCTTCTTCCTCATGCCAGCAGTCATAATCCGTCGCCAGCGCGATGGTGGCGTAGCTCATCTCCGCCTCGCGCGCGAGCTTGGCCTCGGGCATGTTCGTCATACCGATGATCGATGCGCCCCAGGCGCGGTAGCGGAAGCTCTCCGCCCGGGTGCTGAACTGCGGACCCTCCATGCACACGTACGTCCCGCCCGCGTGCGCCGTTGCGCCCGCCCGGACGGCCGCGCCCATCAGTATGCCGCTCAAAACCCCGCAAACCGGATCCGCCATGGAAACGTGGGCCACGACGCCATCGCCGAAAAATGTGTTCACGCGCGTCTTGGTGAGGTCGATGAACTGGTCGGGAATCACGATGTCGCCCGGATGGATGTCTTCTTTCAGGCTGCCCACCGCGCTGACGGATATGAGCCACTCCACGCCCAACTGCTTGAATCCGTGGATGTTGGCGCGGAAGGGAATCTCATGCGGCAGAAATACGTGCCCCTGCCCGTGCCGGGGCAGAAACGCGATTCGCTTTCCGGAGAGCGTCCCCAGAACGTAGGGGGCCGAGGGCGCGCCGTAGGGCGTATCAAGCGCGCGTTCTTCCACCTCGCCCAGTTCCGCCATCCCGTAGAGGCCGCTGCCGCCGATGACCCCGATTTCCGCTTCAGCCAATTTGATATTCCTTGCTCACCATCACTTCACCGGGGCGGTTCGGAGCATTCCCTTCCCGATCAGCGCCTCGGCAATCTGCACCGCGTTCAGCGCAGCGCCTTTTCTCAGGTTATCGGCCACCACCCACAGGTTGAGGGTGTTTTCCCGGGAATCATCCCGGCGGATGCGGCCTACATATACCGGGTCCTCCCCGTCCGCGTCCTTGGGCATGGGATACGAGAATGAATCCACATCATCCACCACCTCCACGCCCGGCGCGCGGGACAGCAACGCCCGCGCCTCCTCGGGTGAGACGGAATGCTCAAGCTCCACGTTCACCGATTCCGAGTGCGCGTTGAAAACGGGCACCCGCACGCACGTGGCGCTGACCGCCAGATGAGGCGCGCCCATGATCTTCCGCGTCTCATCGACCATCTTCCTCTCTTCTTTGGTATGGCCGCCATCCAGAAAAACGTCGATGTGGGGCAGGCAATTGAAGGCGATCTCATGGGGCATTTTTATGGGAGCCGTAGCGTCGCCCTCGATTTGCGCCTGCATCTCGTCTATCGCGGCCTGCCCCGCCCCGCTCACCGCCTGGTAGGTGCTCACCACAATCCGCCTGATGCGCCCTGCGTCGTGAAGGGGCTTGAGCGCCACCACGAGCTGGATGGTGGAGCAGTTCGGGTTGGCGATGATTCCCTGGTGCGCAGCCATCGCTTCGGGGTTCACCTCCGGCACCACCAGGGGAACGCACTCATCCATGCGGAAGGCGCTGGAATTATCCACTACCACCGCTCCGGCCTTGACGGCGGCGGGCGCAAACTCGGTGGAGCGTGACGCGCCGCATGAGAAAAGAGCGAGGTCCACGCCTTTGAAAGCATCCTTGGTAAGCCGGCTTACCGTAAGCTCCGAGTCTCGAAACGGGATTTTCCGCCCGACGCTGCGCTCGCTCGCGAGCAAGACGACCTCATCGGCGGGAAAATTCCGCTCCTCCAGAATCCGGAGCATCTCCCGGCCCACGGCGCCGGTGGCGCCTGCAACGGCGACGCGCATCACGACGCCCCTCCCGCCAGGGCGGCGATGCGCTCGCCCATCCCGGCGCAACCCACCGCCGTCGCGCCCGGCGTATGGATGTCGGATGTTCTGAGACCCTCATCCAGCGCTCCGGCAACGGCCGCTTCGATGGCTTCGGCCACATCCACGCGCTTTAACGAATAGCGGCACAACATGGCGGCCGACATGATGGCCGCTATCGGGTTCGCCTTGTCCTCGCCCGCGATGTCGGGCGCCGTGCCGTGCACCGGCTCGTAGAGGCCGAAACCGGTCTCGTTCACGTTCGCCGAGGCGAGCATGCCGATGGAGCCCGTGAGCATGGAGGCGCAATCGCTCAGGATGTCGCCGAACATGTTGCCCGTGACGATGACGTCGAACTGCCGCGGGTCGCGAACCAACTGCATCGCCGCGTTGTCCACGTACATGTGGCTGGTCTCGACTTCCGGGAATTCCCCGGCGACGTCTCCCGCAACCCTGCGCCACAGGCGGCCGTTGTCGAGCACGTTCTCCTTGTCCACCGAGCAGAGTTTTTTCCCGCGCACGGACGCCAGCTCGAACGCGAGGCGAACGATCTGGCGAATCTCGCCTGTGGTGTACGTCATCGTGTCAACCGCTTTTTCCTCATCCGCAGAGAGGCGTTCGATGCCCCTGGGCTGTCCGAAATAAATGCCGCTCACGCCCTCGCGCACGACGAGGAGGTCCAGGCCGCGCACCACCTCGGGCTTGAGGGAGGAGGCTTCCAGCAGCGGATCGAACATGACGGCGGGCCTCAGGTTGGCGAAGAGGTTCAGTTCTTTGCGCAAACCCAGGATGGCCTGTTCGGGGCGTTTCTCGCGCGGGAGTTCATCCCACTGGGGACCTCCCACGGCGCCGAACAGCCCGGCGTCGCTGCGGCGGCAGAGGGCGAGGGTAACTTCCGGCAGGGGCTCGCCCGTCGCGTCATAAGCCGCGCCGCCGCAAAGCCCTTCCTCGAACGCGAAACCCACGCCGAAGCGAGCGCCCGCCGCCTCCAGCACCGAGCGCGCCTGCGCCACCACTTCTTGGCCGATGCCGTCACCCGGCAAAACGGCTATCTGGTAACTGCTCACCGAAAAATCCCCTTCTATTGCGCTTCGCTATCGAAATTCGTGACATATGGCAGGCGGGTAGCCACCTCTTCGACCTGGGGGAGATTTCCCCGCAAATTGGCGAGCATGTCCCACGTGCCGGCCAAAAAGGCGGCCTTGCGCGTCTCCTGGATGTCGATGGGAATCACGCGATCGCCGTAGCTGACCGTGGAATTTCCGATATCCACGGTGAAGTGCGTCTCCGGTTCTTCCTGCGCCTGTCTGATCAGCGCGTTCACGTCATCCGCCGACGCCACGCCGAGCGGCACGCCGATGGCGAAGCAGTTCCCCGCGAAAATCTCGGCGAACGAAACACCTATGAGCACGTCGATACCGAAGCGCTTGAGCGCCTGCGGAGCATGCTCGCGCGAGGAGCCCGAACCGAAGTTCTTGCCCACGAACATCATGTTCGCCCCTTTGTGAGCGGGGTTGTCGACGGGGTGATCGGGCGTGTTCTCGCGCTCATCGCAGAACAGCGCCTTCTCGATGCCCTCGAAGGTGATGGACTTGAGAAAACGGGCCGGCGTGATCCTGTCCGTATCGATGTCGTCGCGGGGCATGGGAATGGCCTTGCCCACGATTTTTTCGATTCTTTTCGTGCTCATGCTTGTTCTCCCATCTCTCTGGGGTCCGCGATGCAGCCCGCAACCGCCGATGAGACGACGACCGCCGGACTGCCGAGATGCGTTCTTCCGCGCGGGCTGCCCTGGCGCCCGATGAAATTGCGATTCGAGGTGGAAATGCTTCGCTCGGCGCCCACGAGCTTGTCCGGGTTCATGCCCAGGCACATCGAACACCCCGCTTCGCGCCATTCCGCGCCGGCTTCGGTGAAAACTTCGTGCAGCCCCTCGTCCTCGGCCTGCTGCTTCACCTGCTGGGAGCCGGGCACCACCAGCATCCTGACGCCCGGGTGCACCTTGTTGCCCTTCATCAGACGCGCGCCCTCGCGCAAGTCGGAGATTCTCGAATTCGTGCACGAACCCAGGAAGGCGACGTCGACCTTCGTGCCCAGAATCGACTCGCCGGGCCTCAAGTCCATGAATTCATAGCCGTGTTCCGCCGTCTTCCTGTCCTCGCCCGCGAAGCTGCCAACCTCGGGGAGCGGCTGTGAAATCCCGACCGAGTGGCCGGGGTTGATGCCCCATGTGACCATCGGCTCGATGGATTCGCCCGCGATCTCGTAGACGTCGTCATATTCCGCGTCATCGCCCGAGGCGATCTCGCGCCAGTACGCCACGCCACGCTCCCAAGCCTCTCCCTCGGGGCTGAACTCGCGGCCTTCCAGATAATCGAACGTCGTCTGGTCCGGGTTCACGTAGCCGATGCGGGCGCCGCCCTCGATGCTCATGTTGCAGACCGTCATGCGCCCTTCCATCGACATGGCGTCGAAAACGTCGCCGCCGTATTCGTAGGCGAAGCCCAGACCGCCCTTGATGCCCAGATCGTGAATGACGCGCAAAGTCACGTCCTTAGGCGTCACGCCGGGGCTTAGAGCGCCCGTGACCTCGATCCGCTTCACCTTCAGGCGGTTGAGCGCCAGGGTCTGCGTCGCCAGGACGTGGCCCACCTCGGTCGTGCCGATGCCGAAGCCCAGAGACCCCATCGCGCCGTGGGTGCTGGTGTGGCTGTCGCCGCAGGCGATGGTCATGCCCGGCTGGCTGAGCCCCAACTCCGGCCCGATGACGTGGACGATGCCCTGCTTGCCCGAATCCAGGTGCAGAAAGCGGACGCCGAACTCGTTCACGTTCTGCTCCAGAGCGGCCATCATCCGCTCGGCCTGATCGTCCTCATAGGGTCTGATCTGGCTGAGCGTGGGGATGATGTGGTCCACGGTCCCTATCGTGCGGCCGGGAAAAGCGACGCCGGACCCGATTTCCTTGAGCATCCCGAACGCCTGGGGCGTCGTGACCTCATGGATGAGGTGCAGACCGATGAAAATCTGGTCCTGCCCCGAATCGAGCCTGGCTACGGTGTGGGAATCCCAGACCTTATCGTACAGCGTGTTTTTCGACATGGCATTACCCTCGGAATAATCTGCAGATTCTTACGCATCATGTTGAAATTGATTGTCAGGAAACCGTCTTCGATCGATCGAGACCTTCCCGCAATGAGGCGATGTAATCGCAAGCCGCCCGCATCTTGCTCTCGCGCGACGCCTGCGCCTCCATCACGTCGATAAGGGCGCTGCCCACGATGACCCCGTCTGCGTGCCCGGCCACCTCCGCGGCCTGCTCGGGCGTCTTGATGCCGAACCCCACGAGGACGGGGCGGTTCTTCACCCGGTTGATCCTCGCCAGCGTGGCGCCCAAATCCGAATCCAGCGCATCGCGCGCGCCGGTGACCCCCATCTGCCCGACGTAGTAGATGAAGCCCCCGCCTGCGTCGTTCACCAGCTCGATGCGCTCCTGCGTGCTCGTGGGCGCAAGCATGAAGACGGGATCGAGCGGATAATCGTTCATGATGCCGAGGAGCGCGTCCGCCTCTTCGGGGGGCAGGTCGGGCACGATGACGGCATCGGCCCCCACCTGCGATGCGCCGCGCACAAATTCCGCGAGGCCCATAGCGATGATGGGGTTGTAATACGTCATCAGCACCAGGGGCGTATCGGGTATATCCGCGCGGACATCTCCGACCATCTCCAGGACGCCGCTCAGGCGCGTCCCCTCCGCAAGCGAGCGCATGCTCGATCTCTGGATGGTGGGGCCGTCCGCCAGGGGATCGCTGAAGGGAACCCCTACCTCGAAGCCGTCCGCTCCCGCCTCGGTCATGAGGGGCAGCAGTTCGCGGGTGAAGTCCAGGTCCGGATCGCCCGCGGTGATGAACGGGAACAGACCGGCCCGGCCCTCCGTGCGCAAACGGTCGAAACACGCTTCCAGCCTGCCGCCCATCAGCGCACTTCCTCGTCATCGAGCATTTCCGACAGGAATCCTTCCGCTTGATGCACGTCCTTGTCTCCGCGTCCCGAGAGGCACAGCACCACGGTCTTCATGCCGCCCGCCTCCCTCGTCTCCTCGGCCAGGCGATCCAGATAGGA
This sequence comes from Nitrospinota bacterium, assembly GCA_009839615.1. Taxonomy (GTDB): domain Bacteria; phylum UBA8248; class UBA8248; order UBA8248; family UBA8248; genus Bin107. The sequence goes on along the minus strand of VXPH01000130.1, from coordinate 16,097 downwards.
AATCGCGTGGGCGCTCTCGAATGCGGGAATGATGCCCTCCAGCACGGAGAGCTTCTGAAACGCCTTGAGCGCGTCGTGGTCTTCGACCGTCACGTAGCGCGCCCGCCCGGAATCCTTCAAAAACGAATGTTCGGGCCCCACGCCCGGATAATCGAGACCCGCGGACACCGAATGCGCGGGGATGATCTGGCCATCATCGTCATAGAGCAGGAACGTCTCGCAGCCGTGAAGAACACCCACGCGGCCGGCGCTCAGGGACGCGCCGTGCTCCTCGGTGTCCAGACCCCGGCCCCCGGCTTCCACGCCAATGAGTTCGATGTCTTCATCCTCCACGAAGGGATGGAACAGGCCGATGGAATTGCTCCCGCCTCCGACGCAGGCCACGCAGGCGTCGGGAAGCCGGCCTTCGGCCTCGAGAATCTGCTCGCGCGCCTCGCGCCCGATGACGGACTGGAAATCGCGTATCATCTCCGGGAACGGATGCGGCCCCACCACCGAGCCGATGATGTAGTGGGTCGTCCGCACCGAGGCCGTCCAGTCACGCAGCGTCTCGTTCGTGGCGTCCTTCAAGGTCTTGCTGCCCGAGGTGACCGGAATCACCCGCGCGCCCAGAAGGCGCATGCGGAACACGTTGAGCGATTGCCTGCCGATGTCCTCCTCGCCCATGTAGATGTCGCAGTCGAGGCCGAACAGCGCCGCCGCCGTGGCGGTGGCCACGCCGTGCTGGCCCGCGCCCGTCTCCGCGATGATGCGCGTTTTCCCCAGTCTCCGGGCCAGTAGGACCTGGGCGAGCGTGTTGTTTATCTTGTGAGCACCCGTGTGGCAGAGATCCTCACGCTTGAGATAGACCCTGAGCACCCCCAGGTCATCGGAGAGGCGCTCGGCCAGATAGAGCGGCGTGGGCCTGCCCACGAATTCTCTCAAGTAATCGGCGAGTTCTTCGTGATACGCCGGGTCGCTCCGGGCTTCCTCGTAAGCAACTTCCAGTTCTTCGAGGGCGGGCATGAGGGTTTCCGGGACATAGCGCCCCCCGAACCGACCGAACCTTCCCCTGGAGACCAATTCGCTCATCTTCTCATTTCCTCGAGTTCCGTTATCGCCGCGCGCGCGTTTTGAATGAATTCCACGACCCGCTCGGGGTCCTTACGGGCCAAAACCGCGCCCTCCACGCCGCTGCTCGAATCCACCCCGTAGGGCTGAACGCTCCTCACGGCTTCGGCCACGTTCCCGGGCTTGAGGCCGCCCGAGAGGATGATGGGCCTCGCCTCTGCCGCCTGACGGGCCAATTCCCAATCGAAGGTCTCGCCCGTGCCCCCGAGCGCGCCCTTCACGTAGGCGTCCAGCAATATGGCGCAGCCTGGAAAGTCGTTTATTCGCGCTATCGTCTCGGGCCCCTTGACCCTCAAACCCCGGATCACGCGCAAGCCCTGCTCCATGAGCCGGCGGCAATCCTCGGGCGACTCGTCGCCATGAAGCTGCGCCGCATCCAAACCGACCCGGCGCGCGATTTCCAGCACGCGCCCGGAGGTCTCGTTCACGAAAACGCCGACCCGCGTCCCGAAAGGAGGCAACGAATCGGCTATCTCTCTCGCCTGCTCCAAATCCAGACACCGGGGAGTGCCCGGAACGAAATTCAGCCCCAGGGCATCGGCGCCGGCCGCCAGGGCGAATTCCGCATCCTCGACGGTCGTGACTCCACAAATCTTCACGCGGATCATCTGGCGAATCCCTCCCCGGCGGAGCAAGCATTTATAGCATAGAGTCGGAGCGCAAGCCTAGCGCAAAGGAGGCTGTCCGGGCGATGTGGATAACAAAGTGGGGAGATTCATCGGACGGAGCGTCCGGGGCGCTTCAGGTTTTCAGAGGATACGATTGCCGAGGGATGAGAGGGCGCTAGCCGCCGCCCAGGTACATCATCTTGACTTCCTGGTTGTTCAGGAGTTCGTGGCCGCCACCTTGATAGCGGTTCCTGCCGAGTTCCAGCACGTAGCCGCGGTCCGAAATCTCCAGGGCGCGCGCGGCGTTCTGCTCGACGAGCATGATGGTCAACCCCTCTTTGGCGAGGCTCACGATTTTCTCGAACACTTCGGTCACGAAACGGGGGCTCAACCCAAGGGAAGGTTCATCGAGCATGATCATCTTTGGCCTTGTCATCAGAGCGCGGCCCATGGCCAGCATTTGCTGCTCACCGCCGCTCATCGTGCCTCCCAACTGCTTCTGCCGCTCACCGAGGCGCGGGAAGAGCGTGAATACATAGTCCATCGCCTCGTCGATTTTCTTCTGATCGCGCTCGATGTAGGCGCCCATCTCCAGGTTTTCCTTGACCGTCATCTGGTTGAAGACGATACGTCCCTGCGGCACGTAGCCCAGTCCCCGGCCCAGAATCTGGTCGGGCCGGAAGCCCACGATGTTCTGTCCGTCGAATTCTATCTCGCCGCCGAGGTAGTTGATAAAGCCCATGATGATCTTGAAGGTCGTGGATTTTCCCGCGCCGTTCGGCCCGATGACGGCCACCACTTCGTTTTCGTTCACATGAAGCGAGACGTCGTGGAGTATCTGGATTCTGCCGTACCCCGCATTGATGTCCTTGAGTTCTAATAGTGACATTTATCTGTGTCCAAAATATGCTTCGATAACGTCTTCGTTCGTCTGAATATCCTCGGGCAGACCCTCGGCGATTTTCACACCGTAGTCCAGGACGAACACTTTTTCGCAGTGGTTCATGATGACGTTCATGTCGTGCTCGACGATGAGAATCGTCTTCCCCTGTTCTTCCTGAAGATGGTGAATATGGTCGAGCAGGTTGTTGAGCAGGGTCCTGTTGACGCCGGCGGCCGGCTCATCGAGGAGGATGAGGTCGGGGTCCGTCATCAGGGCGCGGGCGAATTCCAGGAGTTTCTGCTGTCCGTAGGAGAGGTTTCCGCCGTATTCGCCGCGAAGTTTCGTGAGCGTGACGAACTCCATCAACTGCTCCGCCCGCTCGCGCGCCTCGCGCACGGGCATCTTCATGCTGGAGGCCGAGAGCATGTTCTCGAACACCGTCATTTCCCGGTAGATGCGCGTGATCTGGAAGGTGCGGCTGATGCCCCTGTTGAAGATTTCATAGGGCTTGAGACCCACGATGTTCTCACCGTTGTAGATCACCTCGCCGCTGTCCGCCTCGAGAACGCCCGTGAGCAGGTTGAACGTGGTGGTCTTGCCGGCGCCGTTCGGCCCGATCAGGCCCGATATCTGTCCCCTGGGCACCTGGAAGGTGCACCCGTCCACCGCCTTGATGCCCCCGAAGTACTTTTTCAGGTGCTGAATGTCGAGGGCGATTTCCATGTCGGCCATTTTCTTGCGCTGCTCCGTTTCTTAGTGGACCATTCCCTTGCGCGCCCAGCCCTTGTCGATGGCGAAACCCATCAGACCGCGCGGCATGAAGCGCGCCACGAGGACGATGAAGACGCCGAAGGCGATGAGGTGCGCCGTCGGGAATTTCACCCAGGTGATCTCCTGGACGATATACAGGACGAACGTGCCCAGAATGGGGCCGATCACCGTTCCCTTGCCGCCGAACATGGCGAACAGCTTCATGTAGATGGTTACGAGGATGAAGAACTCCGTTTCGGGGTCGATGTAGAGAACCTTGTACGCCTGAATGCCGCCGGCCGCCGCCGGGAAGATGGCGGAGAGCGCGAAGGCGAAGAGCTTGTAGAACGTGCTGTTGATTCCCAGGCTCTCCGCGGCGATTTCGTCCTCGCGGATGGCGTTCAGGCGGATCCCGAACCTCGAATGCCCCACCCAATAGGACACGATAATGGTGACCAGCATGACCACCAGCATGGCGAAATACGTTTCAAATGAGTTTTCGATGTTGGGAAGCCCGATACCCTCGCCGCCGTGCGTGAGGTCCTCCCACACCGTGGCCACCACGCGCGTACCCTCCGCCGCGCCGAGCATGGCGATGGCGAAATACGGGCCTTTGAGCCGCAAAACCGGAAACCCGATTATCAACGAGACCACGAAGGAGACGAACACGCCCACGAAGAGAGTCGGAATCCAGTGCCAGCCGTAGTCCACCACCAGAATGCCCGTGGCGTAGGCTCCGATGCCGTAGAACATCACGTGGCCGAAAGATACGTAGCCCGTGTAGCCGCTGATGATGTTCCAGCTCAAGGAAAGAACCACGTACATCATCGTGAACATGATGACGGAACGCTGGTACAGGTTGATATTCGAGGGCAACGCACACAGGATGATTATGAGTATGGCCAGCATCCCGAAGTTGCGGAGGTGTTCATTTTGGGCCATTCAGATCTCTCCTAGTTTTCTTTCGGCCCCATCAGGCCGCGAGGCCTGATCAGCAGCACGAAAACCATCATCCCGTAGGACGCAATTTCCACCATGGCGGTGCCGTTGGGAATCATGAAGGAGATGAGGCTCTCGATGACCGCGAGCATCACTCCTCCGATGAGCGCACCGATATAGTGGCCCCTGCCTCCGAGCACGATGATGGCGAAGGCCTGAAGCGTATACAAGACACCCGTTTCGGGGTTAAAGCCGAACTGAATCGACACCAGGGCGCCGCCCGCTACCGCAAGGGCCGCAGCGAGACCCGAGGTGATCATGTAGATATGGAAAATGTTGATGCCGCAGACCATGGCGACGTCCGCGTTCTGCGCCGTCGCGCGTATCGCCTTGCCGATGCGGTGGATTTTCAGAAAAATGAAGACGGTAATGGAGATGAAGGCGGCCATCACGAAGCTGATGATCTTGCTCCTGCTCACCGCGATGGTTTCGGTGAGTTGGAACGCGTCGGGAGCGTAGGGGATGGTGCGATAGTCCGTGGTGAAAATGGCTTCGACGATATGAATAATCGTGAGGCCCATACCGAATGTTATCAGCAGGGGCGTCAGTTCCGGCCCGCCCACCACGGCGTTCAAGAGCAGCTTCTGGATAAGGAGCCCGATGATGAAAGCGATGGGGAGCGTGATGAACAAGGCGAGGAGCGGGTCGACCCCCACGTAGAAAAAGAACATCCAGGTCAGGTAGGCGCCCAGCATCACCAATTCGCCGTGCGCCACGTTGATGATGCGCATGACGCCGAAGATGAGGGTGAGCCCCACGGCGAACATGGCGTATACGCCGCCCTGCATGATCCCGTTCAGGATGACGGTGGTCAAGTCCGCCAGCCACTGGAGGTCGAAGAATACGTTTTCCGTATAAATACCGACGGCGAAGGGAATGGTATACGCCGCTACCAAAAAAACGGCCAGCCAGTATTTGCTACGGATTTCCGCTTTTTCCTGCATGAGAAATCATTTCCTCGAAAAACTACTGCACAAAAAACCAGATACTTTCGCCTCCGCGCCGGGGCCGCTTTTTAACAACCCCGGCGCGAAAGTTCAAGTATTTATTGCATTTTCGCGTCTAATGCAACCCCTAGTTCTTGCCCCTGTCCTTCCAGTTGGGCATCGGCAGCTTGTAGGGGACTTCCGATATCTTCTTGGGCCATACGATCTTGCGCTGGCCGTCGAGGATCTGGAAGGTCAAGCCCTCATGCTGGTTCAGGTTCGTGTCGTCCACTTTCCAGGGACCGATGATGGTCGTGGTCTTCATGGTGCGCAAGGTCTTCCACACCTTGTCCCGATCCGCGGAGCCGGCTTTCGCCACCGCGTCGCCGAAAATCTGCAGGGACGCGTAGGACTGGCCCGCGTGGTAGTTCGGCTTTGCGCCATAGCGCTTCTCATACGCCGCGATGAACGCCCTCATGCCGGGCCTCTTGAGGATTTCCGGCTTCGGCTCCCACTGGCTGAAGCCCAGAACGTACTCCGCCGTGTCGCCGAGCTGCTTGGCGAACTTGGGCAGGCCCGGGCCGACGGTTCCGGCGAAAATCTTCATGTTGATGTTGAGCTCGCGAAGCTGGCGAATCTGCGCCGCGGCGTCCGCGAAGTAGCTGTTCGAGATGATCGCCTCTGCGCGGCGCGCCTTGATCTTCTGGAGCAGCGCGGTGAAGTCGGTCTGCTTGCGCGGGTAGTTCTCGTTCAGCACCACCTTGAGGCCGAGCTTCTTCGCCCAGTCCACGGCGCCTTCCGCCGACTGGCGCGGAAAGAGGCTGTCCTCGCCGATGATGGCGATACGCTTGACGCCGATGTCCCTAGCGATGTGAACCGCGCCTTTCTGGTAGTCCTGGGCGACGGCGATGATGTTGAACAGATATTTGCGGCCCTTCTTCCAGATGATGCCCGAGGAGGCGCCCGGCGCCATCGTGGGGTACTTGTACCTTTCGAGCACGTTGGCCACGGCGTCGGTGATGCCGCTCGAGTAAGGGCCGATGGTCAGGTTCACCTTGTCCTGCGTGATCAGCTTCTCATAGAGCTTGATGCTCGTCTGCTTGTCCGATTTGTCGTCCAGGATGGTGAAGTCGATCTTCTTGCCGTTCCATCCTTTGCCGGCATTCACCTGATCGACGTACAGCTTGTAGGAGTTCACCATACGGCCGGCGGGCTCGGCGTAGCGGCCCGTCTGCGAAATGGCGATCCCCAGGGTGACCTTGTCCATCGCGTGGCTCTTCTCCACGAAGGGAGCAGCCGTGAGGGCGAGAGCAAAGCCGAGGATCATGATAAAACTTTTCTTCATTTCTTTACACTCCTTTAAATGGAAACAAAAAATACTGCCTTACAACAGCAAAACTAAGATGGAATTACTGCTCGTAAATTGTCGGCGGCATTGCGGTAATTCAGACTATTTCTCCGCGAAAAAATCAACTTCTCGAAGTTCCGGATACGCATTTAAGCGGTCAATAGGTGCGATATGATACGTATATTGTTTCATATGTCAAAGGGTATTTTACAAAGAATCTGTAAAAAACTCTCAAATCGTTTTTGTCCCGGCGAAAATCCCGCCCCGCGCGAAACCGGGCGCGGGGCGGGAATCGACTTGCTACGCTTTCACGACCTTTGCCTGCCTTCCTAGTTCTTGCCCCTGTCCTTCCATTTGGGCATCGGCAGCTTGTAGGGAACTTCCGATATCTTCTTGGGCCACACGATTTTGCGCTCGCCGTTCAATATCTGGAAGGTCAAGCCCTCGTGATTGTTCATGCCGGTTTCATCCACTTTCCAGGGACCGATGATGGTCGTGGTGCTCATGGTGCGCATCGTCCGCCATACCTTGTCCCTGTCAATGGAGCCGGCTCGTTTCACCGCTTCGCCGAAAACCTGCATGGACGCATAAGACTGGCCCGCGTGGTAGTTCGGATTTACGCCGTAGCGCTTCTTATACGCCGCGATGAAAGCTCTCATGCCGGGCCGCTTCAGGATTTCAGGCTTCGGCTCCCACTGGCTGAAGCCCAGCACGTACTCCGCCGTGTTGCCGAGCTGCTTGGCGAACTTGGGCAGGCCCGGACCGACGGTACCGGCGAAAATCTTCATGTTGATGTTGAGTTCGCGAAGCTGGCGAATCTGCGCCGCGGCGTCCGCGAAATAGCTGTTCGAGATGAGCGCCTCCGCGCGGCGCGCCTTGATCTTCTGCAGCAGCGCGGTGAAGTCGGTCTGCTTGCGCGGATAGTTCTCGTTCAACACCACTTTGAGGCCGAGCTTCTTCGCCCAGTCCACGGCGCCTTCCGCCGACTGGCGCGGAAAGAGGCTGTCCTCGCCGATGATGGCGATACGCTTGACGCCGATGTCCCTAGCGATGTGAACCGCGCCTTTCTGGTAGTCCTGGGCGACGGCGATGATGTTGAACAGATATTTGCGGCCCTTCTTCCAGATGATGCCCGAGGAGGCGCCCGGCGCCATCGTGGGGTACTTGTACCTTTCGAGCACGTTGGCCACGGCGTCGGTGATGCCGCTCGAGTAGGGGCCCATGGTCAGGTCCACCTTGTCCTGCGTGATCAGCTTCTCATAGAGCTTGATGCTGGTCTGCTTGTCCGACTTGTCGTCCAGGATGATCATATCGATCTTTTTGCCGAGCCAACCACCCTTGGCGTTCATCTGGTCTACATACAGGTTGTAGGAGTTCACCATACGTCCGGCGGGCTCGGCGTAGCGGCCTGTCTGCGAAATGGCGATCCCCAGGGTGACCTTGTCCTTCGCGTGGCCCTTCTCCACGAAGGGAGCGGCCGTGAGCGCGAGAACAAAGCCCAGTACCAAAACAAGGCTTTTCTTCATCACCTGTACTCCTCTATGGAAGTTCAAAAGTTGCGCCGCCACCACAATGCGACGCGCTACGGTTGAACAACCTTCGCCGTACAAGCCGCTTTCCTAGTTCTTGGCCCGGTCCTTCCACTTGGGCATCGGCAGCTTGTAGGGGACTTCCGCGATCTTCTTCGGCCAGACGATCTTGCGCTGGCCGTCGAGAATCTGGAAGGTCAGGCCGTCATGATCGTTGAGGTTGTTCTCATCCACCTTCCACTTGCCCATGATGGTCTGGAACTGCGAGGTGCGCAGGGTCTTCCAGACCTTCGCGCGATCATGTGAACCCGCCTTCTCAATCGCCTGACTCATAATCTGCATCGATACCCAGGCGATGCCGGCGTGGTAGTTCGGTTTCACTTTATGACGCTTCACGTACGAGTCGATGAAATGCTCCATGCCCGGGAACTTCAGGATCTCGGGCCGCGGCTCCCACTGACTGAAGCCCAGCACGTATTCCGCCGTGTTGCCGAGTTGCTTCGCGAACTTGGGCAGGCCCGGTCCGACGGTTCCGGCGAAAATCTTGAGGTTGATGTTGAGCTCGCGAAGCTGGCGAATCTGGGCCACAGCGTCCGCGAAGTAGCTGTTCGAGATGAGCGCATCCGCGCGGCGCGCCTTGATCTTCTGCAGCAGCGCGGTGAAGTCGGTCTGCTTGCGCGGATAGTTCTCGTTCAGCACCACCTCGATGCCGAGATGCTTCGCCCAATGAACCGCGCCCTCGGCCGACTGGCGCGGGAAGAGGCTGTCCTCACCGACGATGGCGATTCGCTTCACGCCGATGTCCTTGGCGAGAAAAACGGCGCCCCTTTGATAGTTCTGGGCGATGGCGTTCTGGTTGAAGAGATATTTTCTGCCTTTTTTCCAGATGATGCCCGAGGAGGCGCCCGGCGCCAGCGTGGGGTACTTGTACCTTTCCAGCACGTTGGCCACGGCGTCGGTGATGCCGCTCGAATAGGGGCCGAGCGTGATGTCGACCTTGTCCTGCGTGATGAGCTTCTCGTAGAGCTTGATGCTGGTCTGCTTGTCCGATTTGTCATCCAGGAGAGTGACCTTGATTTTCTTCCCCAGCAGGCCGCCCTTGGCGTTCAGCTGATCGACGTACAGCTTGTAGGCGTTCACGAACCTGCCGGCGGGCTCCGCATACCGGCCCGTCTGGGAGATGGCCCCGCCGAAGTGGATTTCGTTCGCCGCCAGGGCCGGACTGGCGAGAAACGCCGTCGTCACCAAAAATGCGATTGCAATGCAGATACGAACTACTTTCATTTTCTATCCTCCTTTCGGGTGTGAAAAACATCGAATCTCACGGCGGCAAATCCGCCCTTTCTTCAAATGTTTCCAAAGCAGGATGAAACGCAACGCCCGCGCGCGCCAGCGTCCAAACACGCCATGCCCGCCGCGCTATGTATTGAAATTTGGATAAATTCTAGCCGGAAGGGAAAAAATGTCAAACGCGCTGATTTTGTGCTTTTTGAGGCTCCGCCGTCTCGGCGTCCACGGCGCAGCCTTCGACCCAGGCCACGCCGTCTTCGCCGAACTCCTTCTTCCATATCGGCACGATCTGCTTGATGCGGTCGATCGCGTAGCGGCACGCCTTGAAGGCCGCGTCCCGGTGGGCGGAGGCCGCCGCGATGCCCACCGCGATATCGCCGATGGCGAGCGTTCCCACCCGGTGGGCCATCGCCAGGTGCGCGACGCCGAAACGCTCTTCGATCTCCTCGGCCACCTGGCGCATCTTCTTCTCCGCCATCTCGGGGTAGGCGTGGTATTCGAGGTGCGTCACCCCCTGCCCCGCGCTGTGGTTGCGCACCTTCCCCACGAACGTGCACAGCCCGCCCAGTTCGGGGGAGTCGAGGCTGTCCGTCAACTCGTCCATGTCGATGGGGGAATCCGTGATTCGGCAGATCATGCGCAGCCTCCACTGATGGGAGGAATCAGCCCCAGTTCATCGCCCGCATCCACGGGCGTGCCCTCGCCCGCGAACTCCTGGTTGACGGATACGGCGATGGACTCCATGCGCCCCGAAAAAACCGGAAACCGCTCGGCGAGGCTTTCTCTCAAATCGGCTACCGTGGCGCCCTCGGGCACTTCGAGGTCGATTTCGTCCTCGCCCGTCACCTCTTTGGCCCAGGCGAAGCACTTGACGCGAATTTTCATGCGAACCCTCACTCGTGATGCTGGAATCCGTCCTCTCTTTCGGATGATAGGTTTTCCAAACGGCGGAATCAAGGGGGCGCTCCGCCGTGGCGTTCTTCTTGTCCTTCTTATAGAGATGTATACTCCACCCCATGAACATCGCCTCTCATCCCGAACTCTCCAAAGCCCTGGCGGACGCGCTCGAAAACGGCCCCATTCCCTTTCGCCGCTTCATGGAACTCGCACTCTATCACCCAGAGGGCGGCTACTATTGCCACGAAAGCCCGCGCATCGGCCCGGGCGGGGATTTCTACACCTCGCCTCACCAAAGCCCCTGGCTCGGGCGGATGATCGCGCCGCTGCTCGAGAAAATCCGCGGCCGCATGGCCGAGCCGTCCGCGCTCCACGTATGGGAATACGGCCCGGGAGAAGGATGGCTCGCCTTCGACATCCTGGAGTCGATTCGCGCCTCCCAGGCGGCTCTCCACCAGGCCATCGCCTATACGTTCGCCGAACAAAGCGCGCCGGCCGGAGCACGGATACGCGAGAAATTCCAGGATTCAGACAACATACGATTCGCCGACGCCTCCCGATACCCGCCTGCAGGCTTCGAGGGCGTCATTCTCGCCCATGAGTTTCTGGACGCCCTGCCCGTCCACACCCTCATCCAGAAAGAAGGGCGTCTACTAGAGGAGAGATACGTGGCGCTGCAAGGCGAGGGGCTCGTCTTCTGCGAGGGCGCGCTTTCAGATGAACGCCTGAGCGGCTGGTTCTCCAATCTGGGGGTCCGGCTCTCCAGGGGCCAGATGGCGGAGGTGAACCTGTGCGCCTTCGACTGGGTGAGCGAGGCGGCGCGCCGGATGGAGCGGGGCGCCATCCTTATCTTCGACTACGGCTTCTCCGCGCGCGCCCTCTACGGCCCCACTCGCCCCGACGGCGCGCTGCGCGGCTACAGAAACCACACCCTCGTGAGCGACGCTCTCTCACGACCCGGGGAGACCGATCTCACCACCCACGTCGACTTCACCTCCATCCTCCGGGCGGCCATGCCGCACGGCATGGAGTTGGCCGGCTTCACCGATCAGGCGCGCTTTCTGCTGGGCGCCGGCCTTCCCCGGGCGCTGGAAAACATGAAGGACGGAGACGATGAAAAGACGAGGCGCGAGCGCCAGTCCGTCATGGGCATCATGGACCCCACGGGTCTGGGCGGGGCCATCAAGGTGATGTTGTTGTCGAAAAACCTGAACTTAAGCGGTTTGAGCGAGTTCTCGATGAAGCCGGACGACAGGGAGTCTCTCGAAACCCTCTTCGGCTAGCCGCCCGCCGGGCGGATGGCGCGAAGTTCAAGCTGTACCCGGGTGTTGCCGCGCCAGCGGTTCAGGCCGGGGGAAAACGCGACGTCGAGTTTTCCATTCAGGCGCTCCGGCTCCCTGAGCAAAGCCCCCATGCCGAAGCCGATGGCCTCTCTCTCCTCGCGAAATTGCCGGAAGTTCAACTTCAAGTGCTCCCCCTCGCGGCCCACGGAACCCGGGCTTCCGGTCACTTCGACCCGGGAAGCCAGAAACACGGGCCGCGGATTCTCTTCCCCGAAGGGCGCCATGCCCTCGAGTTGCTCCAGGAGCGGCACGTCCATCTCGGAAAAATCGACGCGGGCGTCGAGCAGGAGTTCGCGCTCATCCACACCGGATTCTTTCATCCCGCGAATCACCTCGCGGAAGCGTTCCCTGAAAGCGTCTATCTTCTCTTCCGCCACCTTGAGGCCCGCGGCGCCCTTGTGCCCGCCGAACTGGATCAAAAAGTCCGAGCAGCGCTCGAGCGCCTTGTATACGTGAAGACCCATGGCCGAGCGGACAGAACCCTTGCCCACACCGTCCTTGAGGTGGATGAGAACCGCCGGCTGATGATATTCCTCCGTGAGCTTCGCGGCCACGATGCCCACCACGCCGGGGTGCCATTTGTCGCTCGCGAGCACGATGGCCTCATCGCGGGCGCCCCCCGATGACTCCACCATGGCCATCGCCTCCTCCCAGGCCTGTTGCTGCAAATTCTGGCGCTGCCGGTTCCACTCCTCGAGGACCTCCGCGCGCGAGCGCGCCTCGCCCTCGTCGTCGGCGGTGAGAAGCTCGACGCCCAGGGAAGCCTCCCCGACCCGCCCCGCCGCGTTGAGCCTCGGCGCGATCAAAAAGGAGATATGCCCGACGTTCAACGTCTGTGCTTTTAGATTCGCCGCCGCTTGCAAGGCGCGGATCCCCGCCTTTCGCCGGTCCAGGGTCTCGAACCCGCCTTCGGCCACTTCGGAGGGCGAGAGAATCTCCAGCCCGTGGCGCACGAAAATGTGGTTCTCATCCCGCAGGGGAACCACGTCGGCCACTGTACCCAACGCCACCAGGTCCAGGTGCTGTTTGAGGTTCGGCAGCGGCGTCGCAAATCCGCTCTCATGCAAGCGCCTCCTGACGGCGGTGATCAACTTGAACGCCACCCCGACCCCGCTGAGCCCCCGAAAGGGATATCCACAGCCCCGGCGCTGGGGATTCAGGACGGCCACGGAGGGCGGCAATTCATCGGGCGGGCGGTGATGATCGGTGATGACGAGGCGAACGCCCATCTCCTCGGCTTCTTTGGCAGCGGCGTGCGCGCTGATCCCGCAATCGACCGTCACCACCGTTTCGCAGCCTGCTTCCTTGAGCTTCGCCAGACCCTTGCGGTGCAGGCCGTAACCCTCGTCCAGGCGGTTCGGAATGTAGTAGGGCGCCCTGACACCCAACTGGGAGAAAAACCGGCACAGGAGCGCCGTGGCGGAGATGCCGTCCACGTCGTAATCCCCATAAACGCCGATGGGGCGGCGGCTTCTTACCTGCTCCACGAGGTGGGAGACGGCTTCTTCCATCCCTTTCATCAGGAACGGATCGTGCAGTCCCGCCAGGGGGGCGTCCAGGAACTTGCGCGCCTCATCGGGGTGCTGGATTCCCCTCTGCGTGAGGAGCCTCCCCATCAGGAGGGGGACGTTCAATGCCCGGGAAAGTTTTTCGGCGGATTCTTTATCGACGGAGCGTATGGTCCACTTGCGGGGGAAAGCGGGCGGGCCTGCGGAATCGCTCATCGGCCCTTCACGCTCCCCTGCCCCACCCGCAGCCGCTGCGCCGGGGGAGCCGATTCCGAACAAGCGCATCGCTCATTCATCACTCACGATTCCGCCCGCCCGCGCCGCTCTTCGAGGGCCACGCGCCGCTCCCCTCCGCCGGAGCCGCCTCTGCGGGTGATTCACCGGGGGAATCATCCTGTGGCGACTCGGCGATCGGGACGATTCCCGGACCGAGTTCTTCGAGATCATCCTCTTCGGCGGGGTCCGGTCGCGGAGAGGAGCGTCTGCGCCATCCGTCGCGGACGGAGGGCTTCGGCATGGGGCGCGCCATTATCTCGCGAGCCCCCTTGAGATGAGCGTTGACGGGGCTTGAAAAACTTCGGTTCAACGCAGCCATCGAGCGCACCAACTCACCCGTGAGGCTTTTGGGCCGGCAGGCGTTCCCGTTCATGAGAATGGAGAAAGCGAGAATTTCGCCGTTTCCGGCGGCCGCGTATCCGCTGAAGGCGCGCACGCCGTTCAACACGCCCGTCTTCACCCGCACGCGGCGCGAATCGACGCCCCGGCGGCGTCTTTTCTTCACCGTCCCGTCTACGCCGAACACGGCCAGCGACGCCATGAATTCGGGCCGCAGCCTGAAGTCGTTGTGCGCCGCTTCGAGCAGGACAGCCAGAGAGCGCGGCGAGGCGCGGTTCATCCTGCTTAAGCCCGAACCGTCTGCGAGGGCGATCTCCTTCGCCGAGACGCCGACCGAGAGAAGAAAATCCCGCATGACGCGCAGGCCCTTTTCCGCCGTGCCCGGAGCGCCGTGCGTTTCGGCGCCCATCGTCTTGAGAACCTGTTCGGCCACGAAATTGTTGCTGAACTTGTTGAGCCCGCTCACCACCTCGCTCAGGGGCGGCGAGAGGTTTCTCGCAAGAAGCCTCGCATCGGGCGGCGTGGCAGCCCGCCGTATCCCGCCCCTCAAGGCGATTCCCTGCCTCTCGAACTCGGCGGCGACCGCGCCTGCGGTGAAGGCGGTGGGATCCGTGACCGGCACCCGGTACGTCCTCATCCTGCTCCCCGCCGGAAACGAGCCGCCCACCTGAACGAGGTCTTTTCCTTTCGATCGCCGGCGCCCCACCCAGATTTTCGGATGCCTGCCGCGCGAGGTCTTCACCTTCGCCCAGAGACGAAGCGCGCGCGAGGACGGTTCGAGATTCGCCCTGGCCGGGCCGCCAATTCTATCGCCCGGAGCCACCAGCACGTTCGCGAGACCGAAATTCAGGGACAAGGCCCCATGCGGCGCCAAATAAGGCTTGATGGAGCGACCCACGCGCCACCCCCGGCCATGCTTCTTGTCGTCGAAAAACGTATCGTCCGCCACCAGGTCGCCCTCGATGCGTCTCACGCCGCGCAGCTTGAGCCGGCGCACGAGGTCGCGCATCTTTTCATGCACGAAAAGCGGATCGCCGTAGCCCTTGAGATACAGGTCTCCCCGCAGGACGCCGCCCCGAACCCCGCCCTTCGCGTAGAAATCGGTGGCGAAGCGGTAATCCGGCCCCAGGCGCGCGAGCGCGGCGGCGGCCGTGAAGAGTTTGACGTTCGACGCGGGAATCCGTCTCGTGGCGGCGTTATGGGAGTAAAGCGTCTGCGCGGTGGAAACCGAGCGAATGTAAAGACCCAGGCGTCCGGGGCGGACGCACTGCCTTTTTATGGCGCGCCTCACCCTGGCCTGGAAGGCGGTCTTCGAGACGACCCCTTTTTTCGAGGCAATTCTTTTTTTCGGAGCGCGCTTTTTTCTCGCGGCGAGGGCGTCCGACGAGCACAAGGCGATGAGGCACAAAACAACCGCCCACAGGGAAAATCTCAAAAACCGGCCCACTGAATCCTGTCCCATGTTTCTCATATTCGGTGTCCGTCACGCGCCGGGCGGGGGCGGGAATGCCGGGTATCATTCTCACAAAAAAGCGAGGGCCTGCATCACTTGCTGAGCCGACGGGCGGTCGCTGGGGTACTTGCCCACGTGAACGTAGCGAACCACGCCTTTCTTGTCGATGATGATAGTGGCGGGCCGGGCGATCCCCTCTCTCGGATGCAGCACCCCGAAGCGTTTGATAATCCGCTTCTTCGGGTCCGATATCAGGAGATACCGAATACCCAACTCCCGCGTCGTCTTGTTCATCTCAAGCGCGTTGTCCGCGCTGACGGCGACGATTTCGGTCTGGAGCCTGTGAATTTTCGCTGAAAGTCGCTGGAACTCGACGAGTTGCCGCTGGCAGATGACTCAGAAATGCCCCCGATAGAAAATCATGACGAGGTTCTTCCTGCCCTCGAGGTCGGAGAGCTTGAAACCCTGTATCTCGAACGCATGCGCCTTATCCCCCACCTTGGGGCGATTCTCATCGAAAGGCGCCGCCACCGCCATGCTCAAGCTCATCAGGATAAAAGCGAACGCCATCGCCACCGGACGCAGAGTTCGCTTGAACGGACACCTGCTCCATCTCATCGGGGAAAACCTCCAGGTCATCGAGTCAAAAAACCACCGGCGAAGCGAATCTTAATCCGCCCGGAACGGGCTGTAAACCACGAGGGCGCGCCGCGTTGACGATGGGGCGCGGCGTATGCGAATCTCCAAATGTCTCCCGCCCGCCGGTATGCTCAGGTGAGAAACAGATCGCTTGCTCTTGTGGTCCTCATGCTGGCGTGTGCGAGCTTATCCGCCTGCG
>VXPH01000088.1 GCA_009839615.1 Nitrospinota bacterium | reverse complement strand
CTCCACCCGTAAACAAAGAAAAAAGCATAATATTTTGTTTCGGGTTTTGGCGGTTTGGACGGCGGTGTTCAATTCCGACCGAAGATGACTATTACAACCGTCCCTTCAAAGCAGCGCCTCTTCCGTCATCTCCCCTTCGTAGACGAGCCGGGTTTCGCCTTCCATGTAGACGTCGCGCACATCCGATCCTGCGCCCTCGAAATAGATTTTGAGGATTTCACCGCTGCGCACGTTCACGTCCACGGGAGCGCTCACGAGCCCGCGCGCCGCGGCGAGTATCGCCGTCGCCACCGCGCCCGTGCCGCATGCCAGGGTCTCGTTCTCCACCCCCCGCTCGTAGGTTCTCAGGATAACCGAATTCGCCCCGCTCACCCGGGCGAAATTCGCGTTCGCGCCCGCGGGCGCAAAGGCATCGTGCGTGCGGATCGCCCGGCCGTCGCCCACGATATCGACGTTCTCCACGTCGTCGGTGAATTCCACCGCATGGGGGACGCCGGTATTCAGGTGATCGACCTCCACTCCCCTTCCGTTGATGTCGAGATGGATATCAGAGCGGTAATCGAAGGGCTGTGTCATCCTGAGCTTTACTCTCGAGCCGTTCATCGTCGCGTCGATGACGCCCGCGATGGTCTCGAACGACACCGAATCCGCCGCGATGCCCAGCTCCCTCGCAAAACGCGCGGCGCAGCGTCCGCCGTTCCCGCACATCTCGCCCTCCGATCCGTCGGCGTTGAAGAAGCGCCACTTGAAATCGGCCCGTTCGCTCGGTTCGATGAACATCAGCCCGTCCGCGCCCACGGACTGGCCCCTGCGGCAGACGCGGCGGACGAAATCGATCATCTCATCAGCCCGGTGCTCCAGGTTCCTGTTGTCGATGAATATGAAATCGTTGCCGCTTCCGCTGAACTTGGTGAATGCGATTTTGCTCACGGAATCCGCCTTTCCTCGATGAATGCCGGTATGTGCTCGCCGCGAACGAGGTCGTCGTACGTCTCGCGCTCCCTGATTATATGATACTCATCCCCGCGCACAAGAATCTCGGGCGGCCGGGGGCGCGAGTTGTAGTTCGACGCCATGGTGAAGCCATACGCGCCCGAACTCATGACGGCCACCAGATCGTCGCGGTGAAGCTCGGGCAGATCCCGGTCCTTGGCCAGATAGTCCCCGCTCTCGCATACGGGGCCCACCAGGTCCGTGACATGCTTCGGCCTCTCCCGCGCCGCTTCCTCCACGGGCCACACGTCCTGGAAGGCCTGGTAGAGGCTGGGGCGGATCAGGTCGTTCATGCCGGCGTCGATGATCACGAAGCGCTTCTCGGGGTTTTCCTTCTCATACAGCACGCGCGTGACGAGAATCCCGGCGTTGCCCGTGATGACGCGGCCGGGCTCGAAAATGAGCGTGCAACCCAGATCCTTCAGTTTCGGCAATATGGCCGCCGCATAGTCTTTCGGCAGCGGCGGGGCCTCATCGTGATAGGTGATGCCGAGGCCGCCGCCGAGGTTCAGGTAGCGGATGTCGTGCCCGTCATCACGCAGCCCGCCCACCAGCCGCGCCACGATTTCCACCGAATCGGCGAACGGGCTGCTCGACGTTATCTGGCTCCCGATATGGCAATGCACGCCTGTGGGTTCGACGCCCTCGAGCTTCGCCGCCGTCCGGTACTGCTCCCGCGCCCGGTTGATGTCGATGCCGAACTTGCTCTTCTTGAGGCCGGTGGTGATGTAGGGATGCGTCTGGGGGTCGACGTCGGGGTTCACCCGAATCGCGACCTGCGCCTGCTTGCCCACCCGTCTCGCCACCGCGCCGATGTTCACCAACTCCTCTTCACTCTCCACGTTGAACAACAAAACGCCCTTTTCGAGCGCATAGGCGATCTCCTCATCCGACTTACCGACGCCCGCGAACACGATGCGATCGAGGGGCAGCCCGGCCTTCACCGCGCGGAACAACTCGCCGCCCGACACGATGTCCAGCCCCCCGCCCATCGCGCCGAAAAGCCGGAGAATCGCCAGGTTCGAATTGCTCTTCATGGCGAAGCAGATGAGGTGCGGAACGGATGCGAACGCCTCGTCGAAGACGCGGAAATGCCTCGTAAGCGTCTCGTGGCTGTAGGCGTAAAAAGGCGTTCCCACTTCCTCCGCCAGCTTTGTCAGGGATACGTCCTCGGCGCACAACTCGCCGTCTTTGTAATCGAAATGGTGCATTTTCGGTAATCTCTCTTTCCGAGTCCCGCCAGGCTTCGGTTTTTTTACAAACTCCCGGCGACCGGACTCCTGGGAGGTTTCGGCGGTCCCTTGACGCCGCAACCCACGGCCACGCAGGCCATCCCGAGGATCAGGACGCCCGCCAGTAGAATTCTCTTCATCACTCTATATTCCCAATCGTTTTTTCTCGGCCCGTATCTGGGCCCGCGCGCTTCTCACAGAAGCCCCGCCCGCGCTGCTCCTCGCGCGCAGGGATTTTTGCAAATCCGTCTCGGCGAGATCGCCTAATTCGAGCCGGGCGTCCGCCCCCTTCAGGTCCTCGGCGCTCAACTTCCCGAGGGCCACCCCCTTCTCGAGAGCGATTCGCACGGCGCGCCCCGCCGCCTCGTGCGCCTCTCGGAACGGAACACCGCGCCGCACCATGGCGTCCGCCAGGTCCGTCGCCGTCATGTACCCACCCTCCGCGGCAAGGGCCATCGCCTCGGGCCTGAACCGCATGGATTCCACCATGGGCGCCATGACCTCCAGGGAGGCCAGCAGGGTGTCGGCCGCGTCGAACAGGGATTCCTTGTCCTCCTGCATGTCGCGGTTATAGGTGAGCGGCAGCCCCTTCATCAAGGTGAGCAGGGCCATGAAATCCCCGACCACGCGCCCGCTCTTGGCCCGGACGATCTCGGCCACGTCGGGGTTTTTCTTCTGCGGCATCAGGGAACTGCCCGTCGCGAACGAATCGGCCAGCTCGACGAAACCGAACTCCCCGCTCGCCCAGAGGATGATCTCCTCCCCCAGGCGGCTCAAGTGCATCATCGAGATGGCGGCGGCGGACGCGAATTCCAGCGCGAAATCGCGATCGCTCACCGCGTCCATGCTGTTCTCGGCAACCGAGGCGAACCCGAGCTTTCTCGCCACCATTTTCCTGTCGATGGGGTGGCTCGTGCCCGCCAGCGCGCCCGCGCCCAGCGGCAGGACGTTGACGCGGGCGCGCGCTTCCGAAAGCCGCTCCCCGTCGCGCCGGAGCATCTGGGAATACGCGAGCAGATGATGCGCCAGCGAGACGGGCTGGGCGCGCTGCAAATGCGTGTAGCCGGGCATCACGGTGCCGACGTGCGCCTCGGCCTGCGCGAGAAGAGCGCGCCTGAGCGCAAGGAGCGCCTCCTGCGTCTCGTCGACCCGGCTTCTGAGCCACAGCCTGAGCGAGGTGGCCACCTGGTCGTTCCGGCTCCGGGCGGTGTGGAGCCTGCCGCCGACTGCGCCGATGCGCTTCGTGAGCGCCGCCTCGACGTTCATGTGCACGTCTTCGAGTTCGGCCCGGAATTCGAACTTGCCCGCCTCCACTTCTTTCAGGATGGCCTTGAGGCCTGCGACGATTTTCCGCGCATCCGCTTTCGCGATGATCCCCTGCGCCCCCAGCATCTCCGCATGGGCGACCGAAGCGAGGATGTCGTATGGCGCCAGTCGGTAGTCGAACGAAACGCTCTCGGTGAAAGCCTCTACGCGCGCGTCCGTCCCCCCCTGGAACCTTCCGCCCCAGGGTTTCCGGGCTTTCGTCTTCGGTGACTTCGCGTCTCGCTTCGGCATTTTCTTACGTCCCATTGTGATTCACTCAGCACCCGGAACCTGTGCCCAGGTGCGCAAAGAGAACTGCTTACACGATAGGGGGCGTTAAGGGCAACCGGGGGATGCGGAAATCAGGGAGGATCGCCCCGGCCCGCCTGGGGGTTGTTGGAAATGCACAGATTTCCCAATTCAGTTTCTGGAACCGATCAAGGAGGTAGGAGACTTCACTCCCCCCTTGAGGGGGAGTCAGTGAGCTAAGGGCGTAAGCCCGAAAGCGAACTGGTGGGGGGTAGAATTCGGAATGGCAACAAACGCGTTTTACCCCCCACCGAATCGGCCTTCGCAGAAGCCGCTCGGCCTCTTCGACTCCCCCTCAAGGGGGGAGTGAAATTCGGTGCGCTCCTTCTGAGGGCTTTTCACCCCGCCCTGCTTGCGGGCGTGCGCCGCATCTTCTAGGATGGCCTCCACGAAGCCCATTATCAAACCTTTCGGCTGTTTTTTGGGAAAACGCATTTGGAACGACTACATCGTCTCTTCCCACCCAGACACTGGCTCTTCATCGTCTCCGCTTTCGTTCTCCTGGGGCTCTTCTCGGGCCTCAATTTTCTTTTCGGCGTATTCCTGAACCCTCTCGTAGACGAATTCGACTGGACCCGCTCGACGGCCTCGGCGGCGTTTTCCATCAACATGTTCATGATCGCGTTCTGCTCGATGATCGCGGGCGGACTCTCCGACAAGTTCGGCACGAGGCCCGTGCTGATCGTCGGGATCCTGATCTCCGGCGGTTCGCTGCTCCTGTCCTTCTTCATCCAGAACCTGTGGCACTACTTCCTGTTCACCGGCGTGATGGCGGGCACGGGACGCGCCGCCATCGCAACGCCCGTGCAGGCCTTCATACAGCGCAACCTCACGAGGCACCGGGGGCTGGCCACCGGGCTGGCCGGCTCGGGCACGGGCCTCGGCATCCTGATCCTGGCGCCCCTCACCGGCTATTTCATCAGCAACTACGGATGGAGAAACTCCTACCTCTACCTGGGCGTCATCTTCTTTGTTCTCGCCATACCCGCGGCCACCTCCCTGATACCGCAAAAAAAGCCCCAGGCGAGCGGCGAGGGCTCCGGCGGTTCCCCGGCCAGACAGGAAGAAACCGCCCCGATCCTTCCCGAAGCGGCCTTGGGCATGCGGGAGATTCTAAAGCGCCGGCCGTTCTGGATGATCATTTCGAGCCACGCCACCGACTGCATCTGCCACTCGGTGCTCATCGTCCACCTCGTGCCCATCGCGATCGAGGCGGGGATTCCCCACATACAGGCGGCGGGCCTCGTGGGCGTCATGGGCTTGGGGACGCTCATCGGACGGATCGGCCTCGGCGTACTGGCGGACCGCATCGGGTCGAAATGGGCGTTGTTCATCACGCTGTTGACGCAAACCATACCTGTTCCCCTGCTCTGGTGGTTCGATTCCATTTATCTGTTTTACGTCATCGCTCTCATGGTCGGGACGGGCATGGGAGGTCACGGGACGATGTACCCGATGGTCACGCGCGAATACTACGGCACCAGGAGAGTGGGCATCCTCTACGGGGCCTTCATTTCAGGCGCGAGTTCGGGCATGGCCACGGGCGGATTCCTGGGCGGGCTCCTGCACGACCTGACGGGCGATTACACGCTCTCCATCCTGCTCAGCTTCGTGACCGGCGTCGCCTCGCTGCTGTTCGTCCTCGCCTATCCCTCACAAAAGAAACCGAGAAGAGAAAAGGACGTGACGCAACCCGTCGCCCAGCCCGCGGGGTGAGGCGCGTTTGCCGCTCTGGGCAACCCACCGTTCCGCTTCACCCTGAGTAGCGGCCCCTCGACTTCGCTCGGGACAGGCTCCGCCGTCCCCCCACCTTCCTCGCCCTGAGTAGCGGCCGAAGGTAAAACGCGACTGAGAAAGAATCGTTTGTATCGAAGGGCGAAATTCGCGCCCGCCGGAGAGATGCACCCCCATCCTTCGATACGGCGCTTACGCGCCTACTCAGGATGAGGTTTCGGGGCGCTTGCTCGGGATGAGGGGTCGGGCATCCCGAGGGG
>VXPH01000165.1:27006-42634 GCA_009839615.1 Nitrospinota bacterium | reverse complement strand
GAATTTCACTCCCCCCTTGAGGGTCGGCCTTTCCTCCTCGGGAAGGCCGACAACGAGGCAAGGGCGAAGCCCGCAGGCGAGTTGGTGGGGGGACATGCCACAGAAAAAGCTCCCCCCACCGAATCGGCCTTCGCACAAACCGCTCGGCCTCTTCGACTCCCCCTCAAGGGGGGAGTGAAATTCCAAAGCGTGCGAGCAACTCAAAATTACTTCCCGGGGGTTTTTCAACACAGCCCCCCAACGGGTCGTTTTGAAACGCAGGAGATGTGTAGGGACAGGCCCCCGTGCCTGTCCGAGGCGCCTGATGCGTCCTCCCGATCCCCTACGCATTCGGCAGAACCGCCGCATCCTCTTCGGCGGGATGAATTTCGGCGAAGGAAAAATTCCTGGTTCGGCCATCTGCGCCGAAATCGATGATTTCGGTTTCATGGATGACCTTGGCGATCATGTCCCGGACGGGCAGGCGGGATTCGATGCCGCGCAGGTGCCCTGCATGTGAGCGGATGGCGGGGTGTTTCGGAACGAACAGCGAGCAGCAATCCTGGTCGGGCTCGATGGAAATATCGAACGTGCCGAGCTCTTTCGCCCCTTCGATGATCTCGTCCTTGTCCATACCGATCAGGGGCCTCAGGATCGGCATCCGCACCGCTTCTTCGATGGCGGCCAGGTTCTGGAGCGTCTGGCTCGCCACCTGCCCCAGGCTCTCGCCGGAGACCAGGGCGCGGGCGTTCTCGAGCCCGGCGATATGCTCCCCGATGCGCGCCATGAACCGGCGGTAGAGAACCACGCGGTATTCGGGCTGCGTGGCGAGGACGATCTCTTTTTGCAGGTTGCCGAACGGAACCATGTAGAGCCTGCTGCCCAGCTGGTAGCCGTTGAGCAGGTGGGCCAGATCCTTCGCCTTCTCGGCCGATGCGCGGCTCAAGTAGGGCGCGCCGTGAAAATGGATGAACACCACCTCGCAGCCGCGCTTCATGATGCGCCAGGCGGCCAGCGGGGAGTCGATGCCGCCCGAGAGGAGCGCCGCCACCCTGCCGAGCGAGCCGACGGGCAGTCCGCCGGGCCCCGGTATTTTCTCGGCGTACACCCAGGCTTCCCGTGGGATGACCTCGACGTGCACCGTCAGTCCCGGACGCTCCAGATCGACGGGCAGGTGTCTTCTGGCCTGAATCGCAGCGCCGATGGCCCTGTCCCACTCGCGTGTGCTGACGGGCGTGGTCGGGAACGATTTCCGGGTGCGCACCCGGAAACTTTCGATTTTTAGCGGAGCGATCATATCGAGCGCCGTGTCCGCCGCCGCCTCTAGGTCGAGCGGAACCCTTTGCGTCCGGGCGAAATAGGCGACGCCGAACACCTTGCCGAGCGCCTCGATCAGCGCGTCGGGGTCTCGCAGGCCGCTTGTTTCCAGAATCAGCCTTCCCGTACGTTTTTTGACCTTCGCCTCACAGAACAGGCCGGCCGCGCGCTCGATTCTTTTGGAGAGCCGCTCGATGAACAGCGGGCGGTTTTTCCCCTTGAGTCCAATCTCATCGTAATGGATGAGGACCGAGACGTCTTTGGGTTCCCGGGGACTCACGGCGCTCTCTCCAGGCGAACTTCTTCTCCCGAGCGGACTTTCAGAAAATCTTTCGGCTCGCCCGTCACCCTGCCCAGCGGATTCACGGCGCTGGCCGCGCGGGGCGCATCGTCCACGCTGGCCGGGGTGCGGCCGAAAAAGATGCAGAAAGCGCTCCCTGGTGGCCAGTAGGCGATCTCCCCGACTTCCATCTCCTCGCGTGCGGAGGCTTCCGGCGGCGCCTCCAGGGGTATGGAGAAATAGATCTCCTCGCCCCAGACGTTCGCGGATCCTGTGATCGGCAAAGCCTCCCACAAGGCGTTTGCGGTTTCACTCTCCGTGAGTTCCGCCTCCATGTTTACGCTGCCGGCGGTGATTTGGATTCTTCTGCTCAAAACCAGAACTCCCTCATGGTTGGACAATCGCCTTGTTTCTGGCAACATAGCCGAGCTTCGTCTTGAGGAAAAGGGGCGTTTCGTCGCCTTGACGCACGTGGGCCTCCCTCAGTATATGGAGTTGCTTTCGAGTTCGGCTTTCGGGGACAATGCTCGGGAGAAAGGAAACCCCGCATCAGGGATTTTCTCGCGGGTCGGAGGTGGGATGAAATTTTCTGAGATTGCGGATTCAATCGCTTCCGAGATGAAGGAAGTGGAAGAAGCGATTCACGCGAATTTCCATTCAGACGTCGTCTTGATACCCGATGTGAGTGATTATCTCATTGGCTCCGGCGGCAAGCGGATTCGGCCGATGCTCCTGGTGCTCGTCGCCAAGGCATGCGGCTATGAGGGGCCTCGCGCCACGACGATGGGTTGCGTGGTGGAGTACATCCACACGGCCACCCTCCTGCACGACGACGTGGTGGATGACGCGCAGATGAGACGGGGCAACCCGTCCGCCAACGCGAAATGGAACAACGAGACGAGCGTCCTGGTGGGCGATTTCCTCTTCGCCAAGAGTTTCTCGCTCATGGCCGCAGACGCCGATTTGCGGATCATCAAGACGATGAGCGAGGCCTGCACCCTGCTCTCCGAGGGGGAAGTCCTCCAGTTGGTCAACATGTACAACTTGAAGCTCACCGAAGAGGAATATCTCGACGTCATCTACCGCAAGACGGCGGCCCTCATCGCCGCGAGTTGCCGCGTCGGCGCCCTGATCCCCGACAGCCCGCCCACGATTGCGAACGCGCTCCATCAGTTCGGCGTTCAGATCGGATACGCCTTTCAACTGGTCGATGACGCCCTCGACTACATGGGTGATGCGCAGATAACCGGAAAATCCGTGGGCGAGGACCTGCGCGAGGGGAACGTGACGCTGCCTTTGCTCCGGGTTTGCGCCCGGGCCACGGATGCGGAGTTCGAGAGGTTGAACCAACTGGTGGTTCACGCAGACGAGATTCGGGCGGAAGACCTGGACGACGTTCTCGAATTGATGAACAAATACGGCGCGGTGAACTACACGCTTGACAGGGCGCGGGGATACGTGGAGGCGGGAAAGGCGGCTCTCTCCATTCTGCCGGATTCCTTCCATGTCGACGTGTTGCGCGACGTCGCCGACTACATTGTCGATCGGGACAATTAGCCCTCCGCAGGTCCGGTTCTTGCGACAGACTCAGCATTTCATTCTGGCTTCGGGTTCCCCGCGCAGAAAACGGCTCCTGCTCGATGCGGGTCTCGCGTTCGACGTCGTGCTGGCGCCCCCGGATGTGGAGGAAAACATCCCGCCGGGGCTCGAGGCGGAAGACGAGGCCATGCGCCGCGCTTTGGCGAAGGCGGGTTTCGTGGCGAAGATGAACCCGGGCGCGTTCGTTCTCGGAGCCGATACGGTGGTTGTCCTGGACGGGGAAATCCTGGGCAAGCCGTCGAGCGTGGAAGACGCCTCGCGCATGCTCGGGCTGCTTTCCGGGCGAACGCACGAGGTGATAACCGCGTTCACGCTTCTGGGGCCGGAGACCCGAGAGGAGGAGGCGGTCAAGACGAAGGTGTCCTTCAGGGAGATTGACGAGGAAACCATCGGGCGATACGCCGAAAGCGGCGAGCCCATGGACAAGGCGGGCGCATACGCCATTCAGGGGATGGGCGGGGGCCTCGTGGACAGGGTGGAGGGAAGCTACACCAACGTCGTGGGTCTGCCCGTTGCGGAAGTGTTGAACGCGTTCATGAGGTGCGGCGTCGTGACCGACGCGCCTCTTCACTCGGCAATTTGAAGAAACGGGGATAAAAAATGCGTCTGGCTGATCGAATGAATCTGCTCAAAACGGAAAGCGCGTTCGTGGTTCTCGCCAAGGCGAGTGAAATGGAGCGGGGGGGCCGGGACATCATCCACCTGGAGATCGGCGATACCGATTTCGACACGCCCTCGAGCATCGTCGAGGAAGCGTATGCGCAGCTCAAGGCGGGCAAGACGCACTATTGCCCCTCCGCCGGCGTGCTGGAGTTGCGCGAAGCGGCGTGTGAGTGGCTCAGTCGCGATGGGCGCGGGGATTACTCGCCAAGCGAAATCGTGGTCGGGCCGGGGGGAAAGCCGTTTCTCTACTACACTATCATGGCCACGGCGGGGCCGGGCGATGAGGTGATCTACCCGGACCCGGGTTTTCCGGTCTATGAGTCCGTGGCGCTCTATGCGGGCGCTACGCCCGTGCCGCTGCCGATTCTGGAGGAAAACAACTTCCGCTTCACGCCGGACGACCTGCGCGCGCGCGTCACCGACAAGACCCGCCTCCTCATCCTGAACTATCCGCACAACCCCACCGGCGGAACGCTGACGAGAAACGAACTCGAAGCCATCGCGGAAATCGCCGTGGAGAACGACATCATCGTCCTGTCGGATGAGGTGTACGCCCACATGCTCTTCGAGGGGGAACACGTCTCCCTGGGCACGCTGCCGGGCATGCGCGAGCGCACCATCATGCTCGAGACGTTCTCCAAGACATACGCCATGACGGGCTGGCGCCTCGGCTTCGTCGCCGCGCCCACCGCGCTTGCCGATCCGCTCGCCCAGCTCATCACCAACTCGGTGAGCTGCGTGCCGCCCTTCATCCAGCTGGCGGGTGCGAAGGGGCTTCTGGAGGATCAGTCCGAGAGCCGCGCCATGATGGATGATTTCAGGCGCAGGCGCGATATCTTCATCTCGGGTCTCAACGAGGTGGAAGGCATATCCTGCCAATACCCCGACGGCGCTTTCTATGCGTTCCCCAACGTGAGCCAAATCCCCATGAGCGCGGATGATTTCGCCGACTATCTTCTCGACGAGGTGGGGGTGGCGACACTGCCCGGCTCGGCCTTCGGCGTTCATGCGGACAAGCACCTGAGAATGTGCTTCGCCAACAGTGTGGAGAATCTGGAGCGGGCCGTCGATCGCATAGCGGATGCCGTGAAGCGGTTGTGAAGATGAACGGCAAGGCGTCCCCCGGCACTCTTCCGCGCGTATTCCTCTCCCGAAGGTTTCCGCCGCATCATTTCGAAGATCTGAAGCGAGTCTCCGATTTCGTCATGCACGGAAAAGACGTGCGGCCGAGTCCCGCCGGCTACCGGCGCGCCGTGCGCGGTGCGGACGTTCTCATCTCGATGGTGGGAGACGAGATAGACGCCGGATTCCTCGACGCCGCACCCCGCCTCAAGCTGGTCGCCAACTGCGGGGTCGGCTTCAACAATCTCGACCTGGAAGAGATCACGAGGCGGGGAGTTTTGGCTACCAACACGCCCGGCGTCGTCACGGAGCCCACGGCGGAATGCGCCATGGCGCTCCTGCTCGCGGTGAGCAGGCGGGTGGCGGAGGCGGATTCGTATATCAGAACCGGGCGATGGAAGGGCTGGACGCCCACGCTGCTGGAGGGCCGTGGACTGAACGACAGGGTGCTCGGCATCATCGGTCTGGGACGCATCGGCCGCGCCGTGGCGCGCATGGCGAATGCGTTCGGCATGAAGGTCCGCTACTGGAGCCGGAACAGGAAAAGCCCCGAGGTGGAAAAGGAGACGGGCGTCTCGTACCGCTCTTTCGGCAGGCTATTGCGCGAATCCGATTTCCTGAGCGTGCATCTGGCCCTGAACGATGAGACGCGCCATCTCATCGGAGCGGCGGAGTTCGCCCGTATGAAAGAGGGAGCCGTTGTCATCAACACCGCCCGGGGCCCCATTCTGGACGAGAAAGCCCTGGTCGAAGCGCTCCGTTCGGGCCATCTCGGCGGAGCGGGGCTGGACGTGTTCGAACGTGAACCCGACCCGCACCCGAGACTCATGCGGATGAAGAACGTCGTCATGATGCCGCATCTGGGGACGAACACCGATCTGGGCCGGGACGCGGTTTCAGAGCGCGTGGAGAGGAACGTGAAGGCCTTTCTAAACGGCAGGCGCCCTCCTGATTTGCTGAACCCCGAAGCCTGGCCCCACAGGAGGCGGTGATGCCCGGGCGCGCGAGAAAGACGCTCCGGATCGGCGTCGATACGGGGGGTACCTTTACGGATTTCATCTCATTCGACGGCGCCAGCGTGCGGGTTCACAAGGTGCCCTCCACGCCCGATGCGCCGGAGCGCGCCATCCTGCGGGGGCTGGATGAAATCCTGGGTGGCCGCGGGGTCACTTTGGACATCACCCATGGCTCCACCGTGGCGACGAACGCCCTGCTCACCCGGGGCGGTGCGAAAACCGCTCTCGTGACGACGGCCGGTTTCGAGGACCTGATCGAGATCGGCCGCCAGAACCGCAAAGAACTCTACAATCTCGCGTACCGCAGACCCCCGGCCCTGGTGCCCAGGGAGCTCAGAATGGGCGTGGCGGAGCGCCTGGATGAAAAGGGCGGCGAGCTCCTGCGCCTCAAGGCGTCGGACTTGAGGGCGCTGAACCAGAAGCTCAAGAAGGCGGGCGTCGAGTCCGTCGCCATCTGCCTGCTGCACTCTTATGCGAATCCTGCGCACGAGGAGAAAGTGGCCGACGCGGTCCGGCGAAGCGGCATTCACGTTTCGATGTCCAGCCAGGTTTTGCCTGAGTTCCGGGAATACGAGCGGATGAGCACCACGTGCGTGAACGCCTACGTCTCTCCCATGATGAACCGCTATCTCCAGGATTTGGAATCGCGCCTGGGTTCGGGGCGGCTGCGGATCATGCAGAGCAACGGCGGCGTCATCTCGAGCACGATGGCGGGCGAGGAGGCCATCCGGACCATCCTGTCCGGCCCGGCCGGCGGCGTCGTCGGGGCTTACGAGGTGGCGAGAAGAGCGGGGTTCGAGAGTGCGATCGCGTTCGATATGGGCGGAACGAGCACGGACGTGTCCCTGCTGCATGGCGGAATCGGTTTCACGGCCGAGACGGAGGTGGCCGGTTGTCCGATTCGGGTCCCCCTCATCGACATCCACACGGTCGGCGCAGGCGGCGGCTCCATCGCCCGGGTCGATCCGGGGGGCGCGCTGGCGGTCGGGCCTGAGAGCGCGGGCGCCGACCCGGGCCCGATATGCTACGGCAAGGGGGATCAGCTGACCGTCACGGATGCGAACCTGTTCCTGGGCCGTCTCGATCCCGAACAGTTCCTGGGCGGCAGGATGGCCCTCGACATGGAGCCGGTGAAGGCCGGGGTCGCGCGTCTGGCGAAGTCCCTGCGCATTGACGCCCGGCAGGCGGCCGAGGGCGTGGTTCGCGTCGCCAACCAGCACATGGCGCGCGCGATTCGCCTGATCAGCGTGGAGCGCGGCCACGATCCGCGCGAATTCGCCCTCATCTCCTTCGGCGGCGCGGGGGCGATGCACGCTTGCTCCCTGGCGGAGATTCTGGGGATTCCGCACGTCGTCGTTCCGAACGACCCGGGGATCCTGTCGGCAAGGGGCATGCTGACGGCGGACGTGGTGAAGGACTACGCCCGGACGGTGCTCCTGCCGCTCGAGGGCTTGAGCAAGAAATCCCTCGCAAGCCATTTCTCGCCCTTATTGAAAAAAGGGCGGGAGGATCTGAAGTTCGAGGGTTTCGCAAAGCCCGCCTTTTCGTTTTTCATCGATATGCGCTATCTCGGGCAATCCTATGAACTGACGCTTCCCTACCTGCCCGAGACGGGCGTGGACCTCCGCAAGAGCCTCCGGGCGGCGTTCGATAAGTTGCACGATGCGCGCTTCGGCACCGCAAGCCCCGAGAGTCCG
The DNA here is from genome assembly GCA_009839615.1 of Nitrospinota bacterium. Taxonomy (GTDB): domain Bacteria; phylum UBA8248; class UBA8248; order UBA8248; family UBA8248; genus Bin107. The sequence continues at coordinate 34,961 of VXPH01000165.1, read as the reverse complement.
GTCGAGATCGTGACGCTCAGAGTCCGGGGCGTAGGCGAAGTGGAGCGTCTGCCCGCGAGACGGCTTCCGAAAACGCGCAAGGACGTTTCCGGTGCGCTCATGGGGAGGCGGAAGATGGTTTTTGCCGGAAAGCAAATCGATGGTTCCGTTTATATGCGGGATAAGTTTTCCCGCGGGAATCGCTTCAGGGGCCCCGCGCTGGTGTGCGAGTTCAGCGCGACGACGGTCGTCCCGCCCGGCTGGGAATGCCGGGTGGATGAGTGGGGCAATCTCGTACTCAAGAACTCAGGCTGAGGGGGCGCGATGGCGAACACGTACGATCCGATACTCCTGGAAGTCTTCCGCAACCTGTTGTTTGCGGCCTCCGAAGAGATGGGCGTGGCGCTTTGCCGCTCCTCGTTCTCCCCGAACATCAAGGAGCGCAAGGATTATTCGTGCGCCATCTTCGACGTGAAGGGCCGGATGGCGGCGCAGGCGGCGCATCTGCCCGCCCATCTGGGTTCCATGCCGATGTCGGTGGAATACGTCATCGAGCGGATGGCGCTGGAGCCGGGCGACGTGGTCGTGCTGAACGACCCTTTCCACGGGGGGAACCACCTGCCGGACATCACGATGATCTCGCCCGTATACGCCAGGGAGAGGGGCAGGGAGAAGCTCATCTACTACGTCGCCAACCGGGCGCACCATGCGGACGTGGGCGGCATCGCGCCCGGCTCGATGAGCATCACGACCGAGATTTTCCAGGACGGCGTGGTCATTCCGCCGGTCAAGCTCGTGCGGGGGGGAGAGATGCAGGAAGACGTTTTCTCGCTCATCCTCGCGAACGTGCGCACGGCCGAGGAGCGCAGGGGGGACATCGCCGCGCAAATCGCGGCGAACCGCGTGGGCGAGCGGCGGATACTCGAGATCATCGAGCGTCATGGCCTCGCCGAGACGCTGCGCTACACGGTGGAGCTGCAAAGATATTCCGAGCGCCTCACCAAGGCGGTGATCCGCGACATCCCCGACGGGCGGTACTTATTCCAAGATTACATGGATGACGACGGTTTCGGCAGCGGCTTCGTGCCGATACGGGTGGAAATCACCGTGCGCGGCTCGAAGATGCGCGTGGATTACACCGGCTCGGCCCCGCAGACGCAGGGCAGCGTGAACGCCGTGGAATCCATCGCCCGCACGGCGGCCTACTACGCCCTGCGCTGCCTGGTGCCCTACGACATACCGAACAATTCGGGCTGCATGGACCCCATCGAGGTCATCGCGCCCTCGGGCACGGTGGTGAACGCCGAGTTTCCCGCCGCCGTCGCCGGGGGAAACGTGGAGACGAGCCAGCGAATGGTGGACGTGATACTCGGCGCGCTCGCCAAAGCCTGTCCCGGCAAGATACCCGCAGCCTCCTGCGGCACGATGAACAACCTCACGGTGGGGGGCATGGACCACCGCGCAGGCCCCCGGCAGGGCCGTCCGTACGCCTACTACGAGACCACGGGCGGCGGCATGGGCGGGGGGCCCTGGGGCGACGGCGAGGACGCCATCCATACCCATCTGACCAACACCCTGAACACCCCGATCGAAGCATTGGAGCACGCCTATCCGTTCCGCGTGAGCCGCTACACCGTCCGCCGGGGCAGCGGCGGTGCGGGAAAACACCGCGGCGGCGACGGCATCATCCGGGAAATCGAACTCCTGGGCGACGCCACCGTCTCGTTCATGACGGAGCGGCGGGAGAAGCCTCCCTGGCCGCTGAATGGCGGGGAGCCGGGCATGAAGGGCAGGAATTCGCTCATCCAGGCGGGTGAAACCCAGGAATTCTCCGGCAAGGCCCGCCTCTCGGCGAAGCGCGGAGACAGGATACGCCTGGAAACGCCCGGCGGCGGCGGTTGGGGGAGGAAGGCTTGAGCGTATTCAACCAGTTGGGGTTTGTTGAAAAAGTCCTAATGAACGAGGGACCGCCGCGACCGATGGAAGAGGAAGAATCACTCCCCCCTTGAGGGGGAGTCAGTGAGCTAAGGGCGCGAGCCCGCAAGCGAACTGGTGGGGGGAGCTTTTGATTTTATTAGAATCGTCCCCCCACCGAGTCAGCCTTCACCTGTCGGTTCGGCTTCCTCGACTCCCCCTCAAGGGGGGAGTGATTGTTGGGCGCTCTGCAAGGGGAGAATGTTCTAGTCCGTCCCGCAAGAGCTCCTTCAACAACCCCCATAAGCATGAACGGGAAAACCCGGAGCCGGTGATAGCGGCCGGCGGAATTTCCCGGAACGATTTTGCCCTTTGTCCTTTTCTTTTATAAGATGAATGAGGTTGAATGATATTTCATCTTACACGTGGCTGTGCCCGTCCTTTCGGGCCGGCCTTTCTTTGTTGATGCGCATGGGAGGAGCGTCCGATGCCGGGTGAGCGATTCGTCTATCTCAATGGTGAGATTATAGAAGAGAACAACGCCAGGATATCGCCCTTCGATCGCGGTTTCCTCTGGGGCGACGGGGTGTACGAGGTCACCCCGTGTTTCGATGGAAAGCTCTACCGGCTCGACGATCATATCGACCGCCTCTACCGCTCGCTCAAGTACGTCCGCATCGAGGCGGGCATCAGCCAGGCGGAAATGAGGCAGGCGACGCTGGCCACCCTGGAATCGAACCTGTGCCGCCTCGAAGAGGGCGCCATGTACCGCGTCGGCCATTGGGTGACCCGCGGATATGACGACCCCTCCATGACGGCGGGCGCGGCGGGGCCGGCTTCGGTGTTCATATTCTGGCGGCCCGTGAACGTCGCGTCCTTCGCCGAGCGGTATCTGAACGGCGTACGCCTGGCGGTAACGCCCACGAGGCGCAACCCGCCCGAGTGCATCGAGACGAGAGCCAAGGTGACGAGCAAGATGAACCAGATTCTGGCGGAACTCGACGCCGCCGCGTCCGGCTCGCTCTCCTTGATGCTCGACGTACGCGGGAACGTGGCGGAGAACTCGAGCGCCAATTTCTTCATGGTAAAAGACGGCGCGCTTTGGACGCCGCACGAGAGGAACATATTGCAGGGAGTAACGCGCATTGCGGTGTTCGAACTGGCCGCGCGCCTGGGTATCGCCGTCGAGGAAAGGGACATCACGACCTACGATCTGGCGCAGGCGGAAGAGTATTTCATCACCTCGAGCGCGATATGCGCCATGCCGGTGCGCGAGATCGACAGCTTCCGGCCGAGCGCGCCGGTTCCGGGGCCGGTCACGCAACGCCTGATCGATGCGTTCGTGGAGGATACGGGGTATGACTTTCGCGAGCAGGTGAAGGAAAAAATGACGGAAGGCGCCTGAGGCGCGTTTTTTGATTATCTGAAATGCCGGATGAGGAAGAGATGCCGTACTACATCACCAAAGCGAGCCTCGAGGGGTTGAGGCAGAAGGTCGAACAGATTCAATACCGCCTGAAACACGAGGTGTCGAAGGAAATCGGCAAGGCGGCGAGCCTGGGCGATTTGAGCGAGAACGCCGAGTGGGAGGCGGCCATCGAGCTGCAGGGCAACCTCAAGAACGAGGTGAGCCGGATCATGGACAAGATCCGCGAGGCGAGCGTCATCGAGGAACTCCCCATCTCCGGCGACAGGGTCACCATCGGCACGCGCGTCACGCTCTTCGACCTGGATAAGAACGAGGAGCTTACCTACAAGATACTGGGCGAGGAGGAAAGCGACCTCTCCAATGGAATTATCTCCTTCAGCGCGCCGCTCTCGCGCGGGCTGATGCAGAAAGAACCGGGCGACGAGGTGGCGGTTCAGTTGCCCGGCGGCTTAATAATTTACGCGACCGTGGACGTAGAAAAAATCTAATTTTCCTGATTTTCATGAGACGACTCGATATCGGCGACAGGCTGCTTGCGTACCTCGTCTTCGCGGCGGCGGTCGTTCTTGTCACCTTCTTCGCGTTTCAGCACGAATTACCGCGCGAATGGCATCTGCCCGGCTCCCCGATCCTGTATCTGTTCGGCGTCGTGGGCACGATTCTCCTGTTCGTGTCCCTGGCGTTCGTGATCACGAAGCGAACGGGAGCGGGCGGCTCTCCCCTCGGCTGGTTCTCCGCCCATGTCGTGACGGCCACTCTGGGCGGCGTGCTGGTCACTATCCACTCGGCCGGATATCTTCGCTATGCGCCGGCGCTGCTGCTCCTCATTCTGTTGCTTCTGGTGATCCTGGGCGTGTGGGCGCGCGTCCGTCTCTCGAAAGACATGGCGGCCACCTTCGCCACGAGGGAGCAATCCTTCTCCCCGCCCGGCTCCGAAGACCGCGAGCGCCTGGCCCGGCTCATCGAGGAGAAAGAATCTCTGCTGGCGAGGCTCGAACCGGGAGCGGACGAGGGCGTCTTCTCCCCCAGGCTCGGGCACTGGCTCACGAGGCCGGGGCTCACGCTCGCCTACGCCTGGCTGATCGCCAGGGAAAACAAGCTGCTGGGGGTGCGCTCAAGCGTTTCGACCGCGCAGGCATATTGGCGGATCGTTCACATCGTTTTGGCGTTTGCCTTCATTCTCGGTATTCTGGGGCATGTCGTCACCGTCACGTTTTTCGCCGGTTATGTCTCCGGCGGCGAGGAGATATACTGGTGGCACCTGACGAAGTGATAGCCCGCGCGTCTTAGAGGAGCGAGTCTTGGGCAAGCTGGCCTTGATGATCGATCTGGAGCGGTGCTTCGGCTGCAAGAGCTGCGAGGCGGCCTGCAAGCAGGAGCACAGGCTCGGCCCCGGCCAATACCGGAACAAGGTGGTCTGGCTGGGGGACGCCTCTACGGGCGCGCCCGATTTCCTCACGCTCACCTGCCAGCACTGCGAGCGCCCCGCGTGTCTCAGAGCCTGTCCCGTTCATCCCAAGGCGATCACGAAAGACCCCGACACCGGCGTGGTGGAGGTGCATGAGTCGCTTTGCACGGGTTGTGGGGAGTGCGTCATGGCGTGCCCCTACAGCGCGATGGGCTATGACGCCCAGGGGCATCATTCGGTGAAATGCGACCTGTGCCCCGACAGACGCGAGAAGGACCTGGAACCCGCCTGCGCCGAAATCTGCCCGGGCTTCGCCATCTCGTTCGGGGAGCGGGAGAACCTTCTCGAAAAAGCGCACGAGGAGGGTCGCCACTTTCGGGACCACGATCATTTTCTCCTGAAGCCGCAGACGATTTATCTGGAGAAAATCGCGAGAGAAAACGGCCGCGTGAACGGCGCGGATGGCCTGATGACCCATGAAAAACCGAGCCGGCCCCGCTTCGTGGATTCACCCGAAGCAAGTGACGTTTTCGAGGAGAAAGGCCCCGCCTTCCCCTACCTGCATGACAAAAAGACCCTGCAGGCGGACCGCGTCGTGCCCGGTGGATGCAATTTCTGTTTCAACTGCTGCACCGCTAAGTTCCATTTCCAGGGTGATAAGCTCATCAACGTGACGGGAAACGACGAGGACCCCGTCCTGAACGGAAAAATCTGCCCCAAGGCGCAGTTCACGCTCCAACTCCACCACAACGAGCATCGCCTGGAATATCCGCTCAAGCGCGTCGGACGCCGGGGGGAAAATAAATTCGAGCGCATCACCTGGGATCAGGCGCTCGATGAAATCGCCGCGAAACTCGAAGTCCTGAGAGAACGGTGGGGCACCGAGGCGCTGGCGATGTTCGTGGGCACCCGCACGGGACTGATTACGCAGAAAGGCTATGCGCGGCTGTTCAGCCAGATGTGGGGCACGCCCAACCTGCAGGGGACGGACCCGTTCTGCGCGGCGGGAAAAGTGGTCGCCTACGAGGTGACGCACGGGATCAACGGCAACGGGAACAGCTACACGCCCGAGGACATCGGCAGCGCCGGGATGTATCTCTACGTCGGGGACAACCAGGCCGAGACGCGGCCAGTCTACTTCGGCAAGGTGAACGACTGGCGCATCAAGAACAAGACGAAGATGGTGGTGGTGGACCCGAGGTACACCGCTACGGCGAGCAAGGCGGATAAATGGCTCGCCATCCGCCCGGGCACCGACATGGCGCTCGCCCTCGCCATGGCGCACCATATCTTCTCGGAAGACCTGCACGATGCGCGTTTCTGCGAGGAGTGGGTGCTCGGCTGGGAGCGCTGGCGCGATTTCATATTCGAAAAAGGCTATTCTCCCGATTGGGCGGAGGCCGCCACGGGCATATCTGCGGAGGATATCCGCGCGCTCGCCGGGGACGTAGCCAGGGCGGACGGCTGCGTCATCTTCGGGAGCCGGGGACTCAACCAGCACACCAACTCGGTGCAGACGAACCGGGCGTTCATGTTCGTCGCCGCGATAACGGGGAACTGGGGCCGCAAGGGCGGCGCCTACGTGAACATGACGGCGGGGCCGCCCATCGCCGCCAACGCGCCGGAGCACAGAAGGGCGAAAATCGGGAAGCCCATGGCCCGCAGGAGCCCGGCGGGCTGGCTGAGCGCCATGCGGGAGGGCAGGCCGTACCCCATCAAGGGCCTCATCACTTGCAACAACCCGCTCGCGCAATGGCCCGGCCAAGACGACGCGCGCGCGGCCTTCCAGGCGCTCGACCTCATCGTCCACATCGAGTTGTTCGCGAACGAGACCTCAGCCTATGCGGATTACGTCCTGCCCGCGGCGGGGGGAATCGAAAAAGGAGAACTGGGCCGCACGAACGACGACAGGCGAATTGTGTGGATCGATAAGATGATCGACCCGCCCGGAGAGGCGAAACCCGACGGCTGGATATGGATAGAACTCGGAAGGCGCCTGGGCTTCGGCGACGTGATGAAGGAGGAGTACAAGGATCCCGGAAAATTCTGGGACGAGATGTGCATCGACAACGATTTCCTGCGGGGCGTGACGCAGAAGCGGCTACACTCGGTTCCCTGGCGATGGGTGCGCTTTCCCGTCGCGAGCGAAGACGCCCCCGAGCAGGAGACGCTTTACCTCGAAGGGACGACCGCCACCGGGCAGCCAGACGGCAAGCGCTTCCCCACGCCGAGCGGGCGGCTCGAGTTCTGGACGGAGGCGCTGGAGGAAAAATTCTCGAAAGTAGGACTCTCCGCGCTGCCGGAGTTCTACAGCGAGAAAGAGAATCTCCAGGGGCTGCCCTATCTCGAATATGAACACGGGGATGACGACCTGGAAGTCATCTCCCCGTTCAGCAAGGCGCCCACGGGTTCCCGCGCCGCCAGAATCGTTCAGCCGGATAAGGAAAACTTAGGGCAGACGCTTCGCAGGCAAGGCTTCGAGACGACGCTGATAACGGGCCGCCCGCCCGCGCCGCATTTCCATAGCTGGACGCATTATTTCTGGCAGGCGCAGGAGATGTGGCCCGACCTCTATTGCCAGATTCATCCCCACAAAGCGCAGGAACTGGGCGTCGAGGACGGGGAGAAGGTCCGGGTGGAGACCGCGCACGGCGCCATCGAGGCGATGGCCTGGGTGAACGCGGGCATCCGGGAGGACTCGGTGTACGTTCCCATCGGCTGGGGGGAGCGCCAGCCTTACCATCCCTGGCGGTCGGTGAATTTCCTGACGGACATCGCGCAGCGCGACCCGTGCTCGGACCAGACGAACCTCAAGAGTCTGCTGTGCCGGATCTCGAGGACATGATGGATCGGGAATATAGGGAAGTATGATCGCGGCCGTAGCGGACAGGCCCCTGTCCCTGTCCGGGGTCGCGACTTGTCCCTGCATTTTTGTTTGTCGACCGAGCAACACCACCGTCATTCCGGCGCATGCCGGAATCCAGAATTTCGCCTTTGGTTTTTCGTATTTATTCACGCTCGTTTCATGGTGGAATGAAATACCAGAATCCATATACCCCTATCGGCTCTGAATTCCGGCATACGCCGGAATGACGGCGAAAAACGAAGCAGGGTGGAAACGCGGGCGGGGGGGCCCCCGGGGGCGCCCCCCCCGGGGGCGCCGCGGGGTTTTTTTTTGTGTCAACCCCCGGGGGGTTGGAGGGGGGCGGGGGGCGGGCAAAGTGT
>VXPH01000165.1:0-26996 GCA_009839615.1 Nitrospinota bacterium | reverse complement strand
ACCCCCCTAATTCCGGTCAAAACCCCACCCTGGGCTCCCCGGGGGGCGGGCGCCCGGGGGGGCCCGCCCCTACGGCGATACACGCGGTTTTTGTTGTAGGGACAACCCCCTGTGGTTGTCCGAGGCCCTGTGCCTGTCCAAGGTCGTAACCTATCCGAGGCCACTCACTCAATCGGGTCGGGCTGAACGGGTACGCAGATTTCGGTTCGGATGTCGGCTTCCGCCGTATCGCGGGGGTCGGTCAGGTAGCGGTATGCCACCGGGCCTTCCCTTCTCCTGAATCCGCTGTGCGGCAGCCACTTTTCGAGCATCTCGCCCAGTGTGAGCCCAAGCGTATCGTATCCCCCGGTGTGCGCTCCCACCGCATGCCAGCCGCCCGGAAAGTCCGTCTCGTATAGCGCGTCGGGCATGGGCAGGTCTGTGAGCGCTCGCCGGCAGGCTTCGTAACCCCCCTCTCCATAGTCAAGCCCATAAGCGGGGCCGATATCGGGAAGGTTCGCGCATATCCTGAGCAGGCGCGCCTGGGTGAGGCCGATGATCTCGGGGCCGGCGGCGGCATCGGTGCGAAGCGCCCAAAACTTCAAGCCGTCCAGTTCGAGAGTTTTGACGGGCTGCGATGTCCTCATGGAGAGTTCTTTAAGTTTCTCGATTTGAGCGCGTTTTGCAGCACGCGCCGGGCGAGGGTGGCGCAGTGGCGCTTGTGGGTGGGGAGGCCGCCGATGCTTTGCGCGATCTCCTCGGCTGTGATCTCGGAAAGCTCATCCGCCGTCTTTCCGCGCACCATATCCGTCAGAGAGCTCATGGCGGCGGTAATCGCCCCGCAGCCGAGAATCCGTATCCTGGCGTCGGTGACCGTCTCGTCTTCGAATTTGAGATAAAGCGTCACCTCATCGCCGCAGACGGGGTTCGTTCCGCTCCCCTCGGCGTCCGCATCTTCGATGACGCCGATGTTGTGCGGGTCCGCGATATGGGCGAGCACGGTCTCGTTATAGTGGTAGTCGTCTCTCGGAGCCATGGGGTTTTCTCATGTTTTCGTTGATTTGAGGCGGGGCGCCATTTCGCGCACCTTGCCGACGGCTTCGGGCAGCACTTCGAGCAGCCTGTCGATGTCCGCATCCGAGTTGCCGTAGCCGAGGCTGAACCTGAGCGAGCCCTGCACGGTTTCCTGGGGCAAATCCATCGCCAGCAGAACGTGACTGGGCTCGGGGGAACCCGAGCTGCAGGCCGCGCCCGTGCTCACGGCGATGCCCTCGAGATCCAGGCGAATCAGGAGCGTTTCCCCTTCCGCGCCGATAAAGCCCAGGTTCGACGTGCCGGGAAGTCTGTGCGCCGTATCGCCGTTCACTAATACATCGGGAACGTGTTCGCAGATTTCGTTTTCGAGCCGATCCCTCATGGCGGCGATGTTCTTTGCGGACTGCGGGCCTTCGGTTTTCGCAAGGCGGCAGGCTTCCCCCATCGCCACGATGCCGGCCACGTTTTCCGTGCCCGAGCGCAGTTTCTGCTCCTGTCCGCCGCCGGTGATGAAGGGGTCGAGCTCGGTTCCTTTTTTGACGTACAAGAACCCTGTGCCCTTGGGCCCGTTGATTTTGTGCCCGGTGGCGGATAGCAGGGACACGCCGGCGCGCTCCACGTCGACCTCCACCTTGCCCAGCGCCTGCACGGCGTCGGTGTGGAACAGGATGCCGTGCTCCCGGCAAATCGCGCCGATTTCATGGACCGGCTGAACGGTGCCGACCTCGTTGTTGCCCCACATGACGGATACGATTTTCGTATCCGGCCGAATCGCCGTCGCCACGTCTTCGGCCGAAACGCGCCCCTGGCGGTTCGGCTTCACGTAGGTGACCTCAACCCCTTCCGCTTCCAGGGTCTGGCATGTCGCAAGCACGGCTTCGTGCTCGATGGCCGTGGTGACGATATGGCCTCTCCCCCGGGCGGCGGAGATGACGCCACGGAGCGCCCAGTTGTCGCTCTCCGTTCCGCCGGAGGTGAAGAAGATTTCATCGCCCTCCGCGGCGCCGATGAGCGCCGCCGCATTGTCGCGGGCGTTTTCAATCGCAATTCTGGTTTCCCGGCCATACCGGTGAATGCTGTTCGGGTTTCCGAACTTTTCGCCGAGATAGGGCTGCATCGCGGACACAACCTCGGGCCGCATCGGGGTAGTTGCGTTGTGGTCCATGTAGATGGTTTTCATGGGACTCTTATTTTTCCTGTGCCGGTTCTCGCAAGTGGGTGAGTTCCTTCTCGAGGGCCGCGATGCGCTGGTTCAGGGCCTGAATGGCCGCTTCCACCGGGTCCGGCAACTCGTGGTGCTCGAAGGAGACGGGCAGCAGATCGTCCGTCTTGCCTTGCCCCTCCCGGTAGACGATACGCGCGGGCACGCCGACGACGGTGCAGCCGGGCGGGACGTCCGAGATGACGACCGAACTCGCGCCGATGCGGGAGCCTGCGCCGATGATGTGCGGACCCAACACCCGGGCGCCGACGCCGACAACGACGTTATCCTCCAGGGAGGGATGCCTTTTTTCCTTCTTGAGGCTCACGCCGCCGAGCGTCACCCCCTGGTAGATGGTGCAGTTTTTCCCGATCTGCGTCGTTTCTCCGATGACGACGCCCATGCCGTGATCGATGAATAGCCCTTCACCGATCTGCGCGCCCGGATGGATTTCGATGCCCGTGATGAACCGGTTCCAGTGGCTCAGCCAGCGCGCGAAGAGCAGTAATCCCCGTTTCCAGAAGTAGTGGGCCGTCCGGTGCAGGCAGACGGCGTGGAATCCCGGATAGCAGAGAATCACCTCCAGTTTCGTTCTGCAGGCGGGGTCGCGCTCCATGACGGCCGCGATGTCCTTCCGCATCGATTCGAATCCGCGCCTGAAACTTGCCATGAGCCCGCCCATGTCTTGTCACCTTCAGTCAAAGAAAAACCGGGGAAACACGCGTGTTCCCCCGCATTATTCATCCATGATAGCACAGTGTGTTTCGATATACCTTTCGCAATGACGGTCCATGCTAATACTTCCTTGAAAAATAATCGCTTAGAATGTCCCGGTGATCAAATGCGATTTCAGTGGGCAGGGAGTTTTTCTTGAAAACGCCTGCGCGCCTCGCATCGTCCCGCGCCTCGAGTGCGCCGCCAATGGGCCTTGCGATGAACACGACCGTGACGTTGTGCTGCCTCGCATCGCGCATGGGGTCGCTGTATGCGTGGAACTGGCGGATCAGTTCCACGTCGAGCGAGGTTTCCTCCCTGGCTTCCCGAACGGCCGCGGTTTCGAGCGATTCTCCGTAATCGACGAAGCCGCCCGGCAGCGCCCAGCCGTTGGGCGGATTTTTCCGCTCAATCATCACGACGCCCGGCTCGCCGCTCTCATCCTCGAACTCGATGATGACGTCCACCGTAAGATAAGGATTTCTGGGGGTATTCACCTGTACGCTCTCTGGTTTTGAATGAAATGCAGTCCATGATGCCGACGGATTTTCGCATATCAGGCCATGCCCTTGCGACCATGTTTCCCCGGCCCATATAATGCGGCGGTTCAAAAGGCCGTTCCGCCGGGAACGGGTTCATTCCAATCGAGGCATCGTCAGTTTTCGCTTCCAATATGCAGGGGTGATGAAATGGTGAAATTCAATATGGCGCCTACCGCCAGGCGAATCGTAGAGCAGGTTCTTGACGTGAAAGAGGGTGAATTGGTGCTTCTCGTGACGGATTCGGATCGTCCCGCCTCCGTCACCGAAGCGCTGGCGCATGCCTTGAGCGCCGCGGGCGCGAAACTCTCCGTCATGCACATGCCCCCGCATATGAACGGGGGGATCGACCCGCTGCCGCACGTGGGAGCGGCAATGGCGGCATCTGAGGTGGTGATACTCCAGACCAGCTTTGCCACCATCCATACCGAGACGGCGAGGAACGCACTCAGGGAAGGCGCGCGCGTTCTGGATATGTGGGGGTGGCGCGAGGACATGATGGTCGCAGGCGGCGCTCTGGCCGATTACGACGAGGTCGCCCGGGTCACCCGAACGATTTCCGACATATACACCGAGGCCAAGACAGGCCGGTTTACGACGCCGGATGGGTGCGACATGGAATTCTCGCTGGAGGGGAGAACCTGTTTCCCGCTCATCGGCGTGGCGAGAAAATCCGGAGAATTCGCGGCGTGTCCGGACGGGGAAGCCGCCATGAGTCCCCTGGAGGGCACGTCGAACGGCGTGATGGTGAATCCCTTCTCCATCGAGCGAAAGGATCTGGGTTTCGTCACCGAGCCCATACGCCTCGAGATCAAGGACGGCAAGGTCGCGTCCATCACGGGAAGCGCCGCCGCGGACAGGTTCTGGAAACTGCTGGATGAAAACGGGGACCTGGCGAAGAACGTGGCGGAATTCGCCATCGGCACGAATCCGGCATGCCGCCCTCGTGAGACGATGCGGGAGGCGAAAAAGACGTGGGGCACGTGCCACATGGCGGTGGGAGACAGCGGCAGCATCGGGGGCGTGGTCGAAGCCCCGCTCCACATCGACATGATTTTCGACAACCCCACCGTATGGGCGGATGAGCAGATGATCATCCAGGACGGAAAAATTCTGGTGTAGCGCTTATTCGGGATGATATTGTGTAGCCGCCGCGCCCGATAATGAAGGATGAAGATGGCACAAGCCCTGCTTCTCGAAGGTAAACCCGTGGCGGAGAAGGTGATGGAGGAGCTCAAAGCCTCCATCGATGCCCTCCTGCCCCGGATGGGCAGACCCCCGGGGCTCGCCGTCGTTCTCGTGGGAGAGGACCCGGCCTCCCAGGTATACGTCCGAATCAAGGGGCGTTCCGCCAAAAGACTCGGCATCCGGACTTTCGATCACCATTTGGCCGAGGATACGAGGCAGGAAGATATTGTCTCGCTTATCGAAGAGCTGAACCACGATGAAAAAGTGGACGGGATGCTGGTGCAGTTGCCGCTACCCGGACACCTGAACGAAGAAGAGGTGTTGCGCCGGGTATCCCCGCAAAAAGACGCGGATGTCTTTCACCCCGAAAATTTTGGAAAACTGGCGCTCAAGCAAGGTGAGCTCAAGCCCTGCACGCCTGCCGGCGTGCTCGAGATTCTGAAGTTCTACGATATCGGCCTGGAAGGCAAGAAAGCCGCCCTCATCGGGCGCAGCAAGATTGTGGGGCTTCCATTGGCCATTCTGATGATGCACGAAAACGCGACGATTACGGTGTGCCACTCCCGGACGCGCGACATCCCCGCGATCACGAGAGAAGCCGACATCGTCGTGGCCGCCATGGGGCGGCCGAAATTCCTGACCGCGGACATGGTTCGGGAGGGAGCTGTTGTGGTCGACGTCGGCATCAACCGGGTGGATGGAGAATTGGTCGGTGATTGTGATTTCGAGCCGTTGCTGGAGAAGGTTTCCGCCATCACGCCCGTTCCGGGCGGGGTGGGGCCCATGACGGTCGCCATGCTGATGGCGAATACGGTTCGCGCTTACTCTCTCCAGTCGCAGGAAACAAGGGGATAGGGCATATAAAGGTTCCCGAATGAATGTAGACCTTCTGGGTGATAACACGCCTCGCACGGCCCCGGCGGTGCTCACCGTCTCTCAGCTCAACGCGCGCGTAAAAGAATTGCTGGAAGATGAATTCGGCGAGGTATTGGTCGAGGGGGAAATTTCCTCCTGGCGCACCTATCCATCGGGACATTCCTATTTTGACCTGAAAGACGCCGCATCCAAGGTAGGCGCCGTGATGTTCTCGGGCCGCAGGCGGTTTTTGCGCTTCGAGCCGGAAGTGGGCATGCGCGTGATGATCCGCTGCCGGGTGACGCTTTATGAGAAAGACGGACGCTTCCAGGTGTCGGCGCTTTCCATGGAACCCCTGGGAGAAGGCGCGCTGGAGGTCGCTTTTCGCCAGTTGCATGAACGCCTGGAGAAGGAGGGCTTGTTCGATCCTTTGCGAAAAAAGGAGATTCCCGACCGCCCCCGTCGCGTGGCGTTGGTGACGAGCCGGGAAGGCGCCGCTCTCCGAGACATGTTGCGGGTTTTCAAGGAGCGCGCTCCGATTGTCGAACTCGTCGTCGTTCACACCCGGGTGCAGGGAGAGGGCGCCGCATCTTCCATCGCGGCGGCGATTCGCAGGGCGGACGAGAATCTTGCCAGAATGGAGCGTCCCGTGGATCTCATCATCACGGGCCGCGGCGGAGGAAGCCGGGAGGATTTGTGGGCGTTCAACGAAGAAGAAGTGGTGCGGGCCATCGCCGGATGCGGGACGCCTCTCATATCGGCGGTGGGGCATGAGGTCGATACCTCGCTCAGCGATTTAGCCGCCGATGAATCGGCGCTTACGCCTACGGCGGCGGCCGAGCGCGTGGCCAGAGGCTGGCAGGGCGTCGCCCGGGACATCGCCGATCTGATCCATGATGCGCGCCGGGCTGTGAACGCTCGAATCACCTCTCTCGAAGCGCAATTCTCCCGCTTGCTTGGAGAATCCGCATTCAGAAGGCCGGAAGCCCCGCTCGAGTCGCTGGCGCAGCGGCTGGATGCGCTCTATGAGCGCATGAGCAGAGAAGCCGGGCATCAACAGGAAATGAGACGGGCGCATTTGGCCGGAATGGTTCCGAGGCTGCGGGTACTCTCTCCCAAAGAAAAAATTCTTGTGTCCATATCGAAACTTGAAGATAATTTGAAGCGCTTGCGCGCAGCGCATGGATTGTTTTTGAAGAACAGGGCGGATGTTCTCCAGAACACCGTCGGGTGTCTTGAGTTGGTGTCGCCGCTGGCCGTTTTGGCGCGTGGGTATAGCCTGGCGTACAAGGAGCCGGACGGCGCATTGGTGAAAAAGGCCGAAGACGTGAAGGCGGAAGAATCCGTGCGGATTCGTTTATCGCAAGGCGGTTTGTTGTGCCGAGTAGAAGAAGTCTTTCCCGAGGGAGAGGGCCCATGAATACTGCAAATGAATCCGCGAACCCGGACGCGGAACCAAAAAGTTTCGAGGCGGCGCTGGAGCGTCTGGAAGCCATCGTGGAAGAACTCGAAGAGGGCGAGCCTTCCCTGGAAAAGGCCGTTTTGCTGTATGAAGAGGGCGTCAAGCTCTTCCGCTATAGCCGGGAGCAATTGAACGCTGCGCAAAAGAAGGTGGAAGAACTCGCGGGGGAATCGGAGGAAACATTGTCGTTGCAACCGTTTGAAGATGGTGAAGATGATGAGTGAGGCCGAACTGCCCGGTCGTATCGACGCGGCGGTTTACTTGAGCAACTGGGCGAATCGCGTGGAAGAAGAACTCGATCGCCTCGTGCCGGAATCCTCCGAACCTCCCGAAATTTTCGAGATTATGCGTTACAGCCTTTTCGCCGGCGGAAAGCGCCTGCGCCCCGTGCTTTGCGTGGCCGGGTGTGAAGCCGTGGGCGGAAATCCTGAATTTATCCTGCCTGCCGCATGCGCCCTCGAGTGTATTCATTCCTATTCTTTGATCCATGATGATTTGCCCGCCATGGACGATGACGACTTGAGGCGCGGAGTGCCTACGAACCACAAGGTTTATGGCGAGGCGGCGGCGATCCTGGCAGGTGACGGGCTGCAGGCCCTGGCCTTCGAGTTGATGGCGAATGAGCAAATGGGTGCGAAAGTTTCACCCGAGCGTCATGTGAAAGCGATTCGGATGGTCGCCGATGCGGCAGGCGCTACCGGCATGGTGGGGGGACAGCTTTTGGACATCCAGGCGAATGGCCGTGTGAGCGATGTGACGCATTTGGAGGAAATCCATAGAAGGAAGACGGGTGCGCTTTTGAGGGTTTCTGTTTGCTTGGGGGGCCTCCTCGGTGGCGGTGATGAAGCGCAGATAACAGCGCTGCATGTTTATGGCGAGAAGATTGGACTGGCATTTCAGATTGTGGACGACATTTTGGATGTGGAAGGCGATGAGGCGCTCATGGGAAAGCCCATAGGCTCGGATGAGGGATTGAACAAAGCAACTTATCCCGCCTTGTATGGCATGGAGACGTCGAAAGGACTCGCGCGCTCCACTTGCGAGGAAGCATTGCAAGCGCTCGAAATTTTCCCGAATAAAGCGCCGGAACTCGAATCTTTGGCGCATTTTATTATCTTGCGTCGGTTTTGACGATTGATTATCATTTTGTAGTTAATCTTTGAGTGGCCGTGGAATGTCGGTGTACGAGACATTCCCTTGATGAAATCAGGTTCGATTGAAACCGAGTTCTCGTGGGGAGATGATATGGGCGAACTACTTGAACGCATTGATAGCCCGGCGGATTTGAGGCAATTGCCGGAAGAGGAACTTCCCCAAGTCGTGGATGAACTCCGCGATATGGTGATTCAGGTAACCTCGAACACGGGTGGGCATCTCGGCGCTTCTCTGGGTGCTGCGGAACTCATTGTAGCGCTTCACTATCTCTACGATACGCCGAAAGACAAGTTGATCTGGGATGTCGGTCACCAGGCTTACACCCATAAGATATTGACGGGACGCCGGGATCGGTTCCATACGCTGAGGCAGTGGGAGGGAATTGCCGGTTTCCCGGACAGGCGTGAGAGTGAATATGACCATCTGAACGTGGCGCATGGAGGCACGTCCATATCGGCGGCGCTGGGCATGGCAACGGCGCGTGATCTCTCCGGTGAGGATTTTCAGGTCGTCGCCGTCATCGGAGACGGCAGCCTGACCGCCGGCATGGCGATGGAAGGTCTCAACAATGCCGGCGATTCGAAGAGAAACCTCACGGTCATTCTCAATGACAATAAAATGGGGATCTCGCATAACGTGGGCGCCATGTGTTCATACCTGGCGCGGATCATGACGGGTGAATGGGCGAACCGGGCTCGCAAGGTGCGTGGCGAAGTCCAGAAGATACTCAGCCACCTTCCCGTGGTGGGCAGTCATGCCGTTACGCTCATGGACAGGGTGGAGGAGTCGCTGAAAAATATCATCGTGCCGGGCATTTTGTTCGAGGAACTGGGTTTTCGGTACATCGGCCCGGTGGACGGACACAGGCTCGACCTGCTGATTCCCACGCTCAGAAACGTGAAAAACCTGGATGGTCCCAATCTGGTTCATGTCGTTACCCGCAAAGGTTATGGATACCCCTATAGCGAGGCGGAACCCATCACCTATCACGGCGTGACGAAGTTCGATCCTGAATCCGGCGAATTTCACAAGAAAGCGCCCGGGCCTCCCGGCTACTCCAAAGTTTTCACCGATACCATGATTAAACTCAGCAAAAAGGATGAAAAAATAGTCGCCATCTCGGCGGCCATGCTGGAAGGCACGGCACTCGTCAACTATCAGAAAGTCCTGCCGGATCGCTGCTTTGACGTCGGGATGTGCGAACAACATGCGGTGACTTTTGCCGCAGGGCTTGCGCTCGAGGGGATGAAGCCGGTCGCCGCCATTTACAGCACGTTCTTGCAGCGCGCATACGATCAAATTATCCACGACGTCTGCCTGACGAACGTGCCCGTTACCTTCGCGCTGGACCGGGCCGGTCTCGTGGGCGACGACGGCCCCACCCACCAGGGGGCTTATGACCTGGCCTATCTCCGGTGTCTGCCGAACATGGCCATCATGTCGCCCAAAGACGAAAACGAACTCCAGAAAATGGTCTTGACGGCAATTGAGCATCCAGGTCCTTCAGCGGTGCGTTTTGCGCGTGGTTCCGGGGAAGGTGTGCCGATGGATGAGGATATCGAAACGATTCCCATCGGGGAGGCGGAACTGCTTCGCGATGGCGATGACGTCGCTCTCATCGCCCTGGGTCCCATGGTGGGTCTCTCGATGGAGTCTGCCGGACAGTTGGCGGAACTTGGAATTGAGGCGTCGGTATTAAACCTTCGCTTTGTGAAGCCGATGGATGATGAGAAGGTTTTGGAACTCGCCAGGCGTTGCAAGCGCGTAGTGACGATTGAGGAGGGGACGCGTATCGGTGGAATGGGCGCCGGTGTTCTGGAGCTTTTGGCGGCGCATGGCATCCGGGACGTTTCTGCCACCGTTTTGGGTATTCCCGATCGTTTCATCGAGCACGGAGCGCCTCAACTACAGCGCGACGACTGTGGGCTTACGCCAGGCGATATCACCCAGGCGGCTCGCGACCTGATGGAAGGCAAGGCTGATTCTGCCGATCTGGCGGCGCATGGCAAAGAAACAGAGGCTCGATAAATTACTCGTCGAACGTGCGCTGGCTCCAAGCCGGGAGCGTGCGCGCAGCCTGATTCTGGCCGGTCTGGTCAGTGTTGACGGCGAACCCGCCACGAAGGCGGGTTTGTCGTTTCCCGAAGACGCATCCATCACCCTCAAGGAAAACCCTTGCCCCTATGTGAGCCGGGGAGGTTTGAAGCTCGCGGGCGCGCTGGATTTTTTCGGCATCGATCCGCTGGATAGATACTGCATGGATATCGGCGCATCGACGGGTGGGTTCACCGATGTGCTGCTCACCCGTGGAGCCCGCCGCGTCACGTCGGTGGATGTGAGTAAGGGCTTGATTGACTGGAAGCTGAGGAATGACCCGCGGGTCACTCTTTTGGAGGGTGTGAACGCCAGGCATCTGACGCCGGAAATTTTCCAAACGCTGGCGGGGGAGGAAAGGCCGGGTTTATGCGTCGTGGACGTTTCGTTCATCTCCGTCGTGAAGGTGATCGGGCCGGCTCATGACTTGCTCGACGATGGCGGGGAGATGCTCGTTCTCATCAAACCGCAATTCGAGGTTGGGAGGGGACGCGTCGGCAAAGGAGGTATCGTTCGCGACCCCGCGCTTCACCGCGAAGTGCTCCTCCGCGTCTGGGATGAAACGCTTCGTATGGGATTGGCTCCTCAGGGCATCGCTATGAGCGCGATTACGGGCGCGAAGGGAAACCGGGAATTCTTTCTCCATCTAAAGCCCGGCGCCGGTTCTCCCAAAGCGCAGGACATGGTTGAAAGCATTTTGGCGAAGGAGCTTGAAACTTAAGCAATCCTGATTACCCCGTCATCCAGTTTGGGAACGATGCGCGTGATGTCTTTCTGCGCGCAGAAGGATATGTCCTCATCAAGTCCCAGAGCGGACAGGTGTTTTCCCCACCAGCTGTGAAAGAGCATCTTTTCCAGGTTTTTCTCAGCCCCATGAGCCACGTGCAGTGCTGCGCGGGCGGTGTCGGAGAATTCCAGCTTCTCTACATATTTGGACAAGATATGCAGGAGCATCCCTGCCCCGACGGCGTCTTCTTCGCAATAAGCGCCTTCGCGGCCCGAGCAGGCGATCAAGAGGGATTGATTCGGGTTCGCATCAAGAATGGACGCAACTTTTTCGGCGGTTGCGGTGATGTTCACGAAAGCGGCCGTGAAAATTTCTCCGCAACACTGCACGGCCGAGAGCGTTTTGGTGCCGTTGCTCGTTGAGAGTATCAGGGTCTTGCCGCCGATTCTCCGGCGCGTGTATTCGAGCGGAGAGTTCCCCCCGTCAAAGCCTTCAATCGGCTTGCCGTCCTGCTCTCCGCCCAGGATGATTTTTTCGGAACCATGCCGCAGTCGTAGCTTTTGGGCCAGTTCAAGCGCCATTTCAGGAGACGCGCACGGATATATCGCGGGACATCCGTTCTCCAGGATGGCGGCGATGTTCGTCGTGGCTCTAAGGATATCGATTACGACGCACACGGTGTTTCGTGCATTTTCTCCGCATGCCCGATGCGCATCTTTGAGTCTGATGGGGATTTCCGGGTGGGAAAAAGTGACGTCACACCAGGTGTTCTTGCGCACCAGGGGATTCCCATATGATGTCCAGATAGAAAAAATCATGACTCAGCGCGGACAAGAGAATTTCCGCCCGTCTTTGCCTGTCGCCGTTTTGTTTTGGGACGCGTACCCTTAAAAGCATGTCCGGATCTCTCATGTCGTCAATCGCCCGAAACCAGTCGTCCGCCGTGGACCCGTCTCCGGCGGAATATGAAAGCGTTTTCATGGTGCGCGCGTTGATGGGTTTTCGCTCGAGTCGGACCAGGGAGCCTCTCTCGTCCATCTCTCCCAGGATGATAGAGCGTTCCCCCAGATTGTGATTGCTGAAGCGCAATCCTTCGGGCGAACCGCTGTAGCATGCGGCACCGCCATTCCATCGGGCGACATCGATAGGCTTGTGGTAATGGCCTATCGCCACATACCCGAAGGGCAGGCGCTTCAAATCATCGGCTTCGAATGGATGCTCCTTGAATGCCGGGTGTTCTGCGGCGAGAGCGGCTTCCGAGCCGTGCAACAGCAGGATGGATCGGTCGTTCAAATGGAGGTCTCGCGTGAGGATTTCCCGCAAAGGCGGTTTGAAGGCGTCATTGGTATCCCAGGGGATTCCTGCGATCGTAAGATTGAGTTCGGCGATGTTCGCTTGCACCAACCCGGTGGCGGGGTCGCCATGGAAAAGATGGAGGTGATTCAGAATTTCGGTCCGGTTCCACACGGATTTTGGGTGCACCGGGTCATGATTGCCGGGGATGGCGAAACAACGCACCCCTTTTTTGGATAAATGCGCGAGGTTCTTCGAGACGATTTCGACGTCGCGGGCGCTTGGATGGGGGGAATCGAACAGATCCCCGGAAATCAGGAAGACCTGTGCGCCCCATTTGAGCGTTTCGCGAACGGAGCGGAAAAACGCTATCCGAAGATCGGCTTGCCGCGCCGCGGCTTTACGAGGCGGGAGGTAGTCGAAGTCGTAGCCGAGATGGAAATCACCGCAATGGGCGAATCGAAGCGTCATCTTATCTCCCAGGGCCGAAATTTCGGCGATTGTGGCACGTGTGCGTTGTGGTTGGCAAAGCAACGAGACAAACAGGCGCTTTTCTCCTTCGTCTTGACAGTACCCATTGCGCCCGCTGATGATTCTTCTTTTGAGACATATATTTCAGGAGAAACCGTTTTGGCCAGGAAATCGAGGATGAAGGCCTCGAAAAAAACTTTTTCCAAAGAAGATTTGAGCCGGGCCGCCGCCGTCGCGGCAGGCCTGGAAGCGTCGTTCACGGAGCCCGCTCCGCCGGGCGCCATGGCGCCTGCGCCGCTTCTGGATGAAATCCGGGAAATGGGTGAGGCCGGGCTCGCCGGCGTATTGAATCATTTGTCCTCCACTACGCCGGAGGGCCGTATTCCCACACTCCTCGCCCTGCGTGAGTTGGGCGATCCATCCATCGTTCAAAAGCTTGTTTCTCTTGTTCGGACGATGCGCTGGTCGATACCGGGACTTACCGAACTCCTGGCGACTCTCCAGGCATTGGATGCCGAAGTGGAATTGCCGATGGGTTTCGATGGAGAAAATCTAAGTCGGGCCCGGGACATTTCCGCGCAACTCGGTGAGAATGAATTTCTCTCGGTCGATTCCGCGAAGGCAATCGTATCGTCGTTGAAGGACCTGCCTGCTTTTTTGCAGGAAGTGGTATTGCGTGACGGCCTGGAGAGTATGGGGGAGGGCACGGAAAAAACCTCGCTCGTACTGGCTGAAGCGATGGTAGAGGAGGAGTCGCCGCCGCCCGCGTTTTTCATTCAACTCCTGGCGGATACGGCTACGCGAGACGCAGCGGTTGCGCTTCAAGAACTCTCGGAATCCACCCGGGACAAGGACACGTCATCACGAATTCGCAAAGCGTTGTTTCGGTTGAAAAACAAGGGCGTGGAAATCGAAAAATCGCCCGATGCGGGCGTCCCCATCGCCCAGAAGGCTGGTTATCCCGATTACGTCCATGCGGTGGCGAGCGCCGTGGATGGACGCGGACAGATGCTGTTGTGGCTCGCTCGCTCCCGGGTTCCACGGGGAAGGTATCTGGTACAGGCGCGGCTGCATCGGGGGCGAGGAATTGTCGAGTTCACGGATGCAGAAATGAGTTCCAAAGAGTTACGCGATGTTTTTCGCAGAATTTCAGAGGTTCCCAACCTGGCTTCGTATGAGGTGCCCGCCGGGTATGCCGTTTGGCTTCTTGAACGCGGCCAGCGCGAGAACGAAGAGGCGGAAACGCCGCTGCCGCGCGGTTTTACGCATGCGAAACTCATGCTCGATCCCTTGTCGGAGGCTGACGAGTACCCCATGGAGGGTCCTCATCCTGTCCGCGGGATGCTGCATCCTCTCGCAGAAGGCGAGAGCAGGATGGAAGTGCGTACGATGTTCGCTCATCGACCTTTTTGGGGTTGGGTGATGGATGTAGAGCGCGTGGAGCCGTATTTTCAGGAATTCTTGGAGTCGATGGAAAGTCAGGTGGCGTTGGATGAAAGGCAGAAACAAGAGCGCCTTCAACAGATAGTCAAAAATGGCGCAAAAGCAATTTTTCAGGACACGGCATTGCGCGAGCGTATTGCGGGCCAACTGGAGGACAATGGATATATTTTCCATCGAGCGGGCGATGAAGCAATGGCCCGTGAATGTGTGACATTGGCTGATGAAGTGCAGATAGCTGCGGATGAACCCACGCCGTTATTCGTCGAAATGTTTCAGTATTCCATCAATGTGATGCTTGAACGGATTATCCGCCAGGTCCGCGAATCCCAGGGTGGGGAAGGGGAAACAAGAGAAGGCGAAGTCGATGATGGCGGTGTTTCAGAAGACGCCGGTTCCGAGGATTCACCGATCATCATTACCCCATAAGCTTATTTTTGAGGAGTATCATGGAATTCGGTTTTGATCATATTCACTATGTGTGTAAGGACGTGAAGGCGTTCGCCGATTATTTCCGGAACGTATTCGACGCGGAAATCGTCCGCTACGACGAGGACTTCAAGGGCTCGCCCAATGCAGCGATCCAAATCGGCCGCTTGATGATTTTCGCGCGCGGCGTCCGGCCCGAAGAGACGCCCGATTCCGTAGGGCCGGAACTGGTTCAGGGTCTGGATCATTTCGGGTTCGGCGTTCCGGACGTGGAAGCCGCCGTTGAATGGCTGAGAGAAAAAGGGGCGGAGATTATGGTGGAGCCCGTGCGCCGAGGCATTGGTGGGCGGATGATCGCCTACGTCAGGGGACCGGGGAACATACGCATCGAGTTGTGCGAGAACCCGGCGGCTCTTTAATATACGTTCGCATCCTGAGGACTGGAATAAGCGGAGGCCCGACAGCGGGTTTTCTTGACATAATGATTCGCGACTATTTCATCGCAACTGAATCGCCAGGACAATTTTCTCTTGGAGGATAAAACCGATGGTCGATTTCCAGCTCACCCCCCGGCAAATGGAACTCAGAGACATCGCGAAAAGATTCGCCACCGAAGTCATGATCCCCGCCGCGGAGGTCGCGGACCGCATCGAAGATCCTGAAGCATCCTTTAACTGGGAAGTCATCAGAGAAGGCTCAAAGCGCGGCTTGAGGACGCTTACCGTCCCGAGAGAATATGGAGGCGAAGGCGCCGACGTGCTTTCTTGCGCCATCGTGGGTGAGACGCTGGCATATGGGGACTTGGGACTCGCCGTCGCATTCGATCAGACGTGGAAGATCATGACGTCGATTGCCAACATGGCGAACGATGAGCAGAAAAATCGATGGCTCCCCAAAATCATGGATGATGATGAGTGCATTCTGGCGACGGCCTGGACGGAACCCATGGCGGGCAGTGACAACGTCTGGCCCAACCAGAATCCGGGCGCCGGAATACAGTCGTATGCGGAAAAAAAAGGGGACCGCTGGGTGTTGAACGGCACCAAACGGTATATCTCCAATGGAGGTCTCGCCAAGGTCTACCAGATCGCCGCCCGCACGGATAAAGACAATCCCATGATGAACAGTCTCACGGCCTTTTTGGTTCCCTCTGACGCCAAGGGTTTTGAAGTCACGGAAGTGTGGGACAAACTCGGCCAGCGGTGTGTTCAGAACGGCACGCTGGAGTTTCATGATGTGGAAGTTCCTGAAGAAGACCAAATCGGAGAAGTGGGCCAGGCCTTGCCGGCGCTGGCCAATTTGTTCATCAGGCACGGGAGCAACATCCAGGCGGGCGCCACCGTTTTGGGAGTCGCGCAACGTGCGTATGATCTCTCTTTGCAATATGGGCATGCCAGAATCCAAGGCAGCGTGCCTTTGCTCGGTCATCAGCTTCAGCAAATCAGGCTTGCGCGAATGGCGATGAAAATCGAAGCCTCTCGCTCTTATTTGTGGCGGACGGCGTGGTCCACCCAGCTTGAGGAGATGGACCGGAAAAATGCGATGCTGAGCAAGGTATTCGCATCCGAGTCCGCCGTTCAGGTTTGCCAGGAGGCGATGGAGTTTTGGGGAGCGGCGGGGTATATGCGGAAAAACCCCATCGAGAAACTCATGCGTGATGCCTTGAGTTTCCTGCACTCAGACGGTACGAACGATGTGTTAACGCTCAAGGCGGCGGGTTTCCTCGAAGATCCGCCCCAGGTGGATGATCTCGTGTATTCCCCTCGTGTGACCGAGGCGGCTGCGGGCAGGTAGGGTTTCGCCTGGACGCTGTAGATTCGGGTTCGAGGGAGGAGTTTGGCGTGTTGCTTCTCTTCAGAGTTAATTCCTGAAGGCGGTGATTAGAACTCCGCCTGCGACGACGCAAATCGTGGCCAGAACAGTTTTGCGGTTGATTGTTTCGAGCTTGCCCAGGAAAAAATAGCTCAGAATCAGCACCCAAATCGGCGCGATCCGGCTCAAGGGCAGCGCAGTGGATACGCTCGCCATCGTGAAGGCCGTCCAAAGCATGAAGGAACTGCAAATACCGATGGCGCCTGCGCCTCCTACCCACATGAACCCTCTTCTTTTGCCGCGTATCTCACTTTGGCCGGGCAGGATTGGTTTTGTGAGCAGAAGAATACAGTTGGCCGTAGCGAAAGAGACGGCCATGCCGACGCTTGGCGTCATCTGATGTGTGTAAGCGAGTTTGGCGAAGATGGGTGCCACCGCATAGGCCAGTGATGCGACGAGCGGAAATATGAGCGCTCCCTGAAACCAGCTTTTGAAAGATTGAGATTTGTCGTCCTGTATCCCGAGAATGGATACACCGAAGACGATGCCCAGGGTGCCGAGGACGACCATGACCGTTGGTGTTTCTCCCAATATAAGGATTGCGAAAAAAGTTCCCCAAATCGGGGCCGCCGAGGATATGGGCACGGTGCGGCTGAGGCCGATACGGGAGACTCCCACCAGGTAGAAATATCTGCCTATGGTGGGACCCGCGACGCCCACGGCGGCATACCAGAAAATGGTTTCTGCCTTGGAGGTGAATAGCGTGCCGTTCAAGAGGGATAGGATGAAACCGCCCAGGCTTACGATTCCATTGACTATCAAGGCGGCGGCCAGCGGAGATACGCTTCTCATTCCTTGTCTGAGGAAAGTTTGCGCCACGGAGAATGTGATGGAAGATGCGATGGCCAGTAGTTCGCCTGGGCCGATCAGTTGGATCCATTTCATGAGTCGATTTGCTTTTGCGAATGATGTATTTCTCCGCGTTTGGATTTTTTCAGGTTTTTGTCTTTTTAGTAGGAGCCCATTCGTCTCAAATCACAGGTAGTGCATTTGGGGTTGCGAGCGGTGCAGATGGTTCGCCCGAAACTCAGCATGTTCATGTGTAATTCATGCGCACGTCCTTTTGGAATGAGTGGCGCGAGCACGGAGTGAGATTTCTCGGGGGTGGTCTTCTCAGCGATGATGCCCAGACGAATCATGATCCGGTGAATATGGACGTCTATGGGGAACAGATCCCGGTTTGAAGCCAACATCAAGGTGACATAAGCGGTTTTGGTGCCGATGCCTTTGTGCTGCGTAAGATACTGCACGGCGAAATCATCTGGTTCATGGTGTAAGAATTCCAGGCAGAGTTGTTCTCGATCCGCACGTAACCATCTGAGAAAATTCCGTATTCTTCCGGCTTTTTGATTCCCCAAACCAGCCGAACGGATTGCCTGGGCCAGAGATTCTTGAGAGGCGTCGGCGATTTCATCCCAGTTGGTGAAAGTTTTTTTCAAAGAATCAAATGCCATGTCGCGGTTATGATCTGTCGTGCTTTGTGAGAGCAGGGTTTCGACCAGAGAATCAAGGAGGTTGCCTCGTTTTGTGCGTTTTGGTTTTCCGAAGCGTGCCAACAGTCTATCTGTGAGTTTCAGGATTCTTCGTTTTCGGGTAGTTGGCGAGACGAGTCTGGTCGGCATTCTATGTCCTGGTGCGATGCGCTGTTGATGAATCGGGTCGGGTGGTTTCGTTGAATTGTAAAATATAGAACCGACGCATGGTTTGGCAATGTGATTTCAGAATGACGCATTATTTCCATACGCTGCAAAAACTTGCACTTTCTCGAATTGAAACAAATCCTTTCATGTTTAAGCTCACTGCGGTGTTGTTTGCCGCTGAATGGCTCTGTTCGTTTTTAGTTCAGGGTTGAGCGACGGACGGAGCAATGCTGAAAATCGGGAGGTGTCGTTGAATACTTCATTCGTTCTTTGGAGGCGTTCATATATTTTGATGACCCTTGAGACATATCGGCGTGTCTCCTGGAAGGGAGGAATCCCGTTGTAGCGCCGGATGTTCGCGGGCCCCGCGTTGTATGAGGCCAGCGCCATATGCAAATTCCAGCCATATGACTCAAGTAAATATCGTAGATAGCGAACCCCGCCCTCGATGTTTTCGCCGACGTCGAGAGCATCGTTGAGGCCCAAGTGTTTGGCGGTAATCGGGTTGATTTGCATCAGTCCTTTGGCCCCATCTTGAGAAACGGCCTTTGGGTTGAAGTTGCTTTCTACCTCGATGACGGCGCGCACCAGCAAGGGGTCGACCTCGTAGAGCCTGGAGTAATGATGTATATACCAAAAGATTCCAGGTTCTTTGGTTGCGGAATTTCCACTTGTCGTCGTTTTCACTTGTTCATCGAGATGAATTTTGGGGGTGAGGAATAGAATTTTTTTTAACTGCATCAATTTTGTGATAGAGGGCAGCGGCTGCGCATGGAGCATCCACACAGCGGCAAGAGCAATTCCGGCCAGCGGGAGTCTCGAAAGAGCCCATTTGTATTTACTTTGCCCGAGGCGCAAATCTTTTAGTTCGAGTATCAGGA
This sequence comes from Nitrospinota bacterium, assembly GCA_009839615.1. Lineage (GTDB taxonomy): Bacteria > UBA8248 > UBA8248 > UBA8248 > UBA8248 > Bin107. The sequence goes on along the minus strand of VXPH01000165.1, from coordinate 8,021 downwards.
ATAAAATGTAAATGGCGAGCAGGGCGCTGATGATGAGGTTCATGAGATTCATTCCGGGGAAAGTATTTGAATTGGTTTGGGCGAAGCGCCTTTCCATTTCTATTCAAACGAAGCCACGAGATGAAAGAGCAAGAACAGTCTCTTGCGCAAAATGGAGATATTCGGCGGACTCGGGTTGGTACAATCGTACGCCGCTATCCCCTGAACGAAACGAAAGATAGAAAACCATCATCGAGTGCGCAAGCGGCGCTAAGTGAATTATATCAGATCCAGGATGTCCTCCAGTTTTTCTATATATCTGTCCGGGTTTAATTTCATTATCTCATCATGCCGGGAGTATTTCCCCTTGATGATCCATACAGGGATGGATGCGTTTCTGGCGGCCAGCAAGTCCGTTGTCGTATCCCCGACCATGACGACTTCTTCCGGTTTCACCTTGAGCGATTCGATAGCGGCAAAAAGCATTTCAGGGGCCGGTTTCGGCGCATATCCCTGGCGGTGTCCGAATACCGCTCGAATGTAGGGCAAGAGCCCGACATGCTCTAATTGCTCCTTGCAGAAAAACCATGCCTTGTTCGAAACGCAAGCCATTTGAATGCCGCGGTGCGCGAGGGTTTCGAGAGTTTTTTTCGCCCCGGGGATGATGTGGGTGCCTGCGGCATTATGAATCTTGTAATGGGAACGGTAGATGCGCACTGCCTCGTCAGCCATGTTTTCGCCCCACAACTGGGTGAATCTATCCTCAAGTGTAGGGCCGATAGATGCGAGAATTTCCGCATCGCTCATTTCGGGCACGCCCAGGTCACGGCACATGAGGCGCATGCACTTGGCGATGCCATCGTAGCTGTCGACAAGCGTGCCGTCGTGGTCTAAAAGAAGCGCGCGTATGCTCATGTGAATGCTCTCCATCCGAATATGGACAACCATGATATGATTCAAGCCGGAAGCAAAACGGGCAAACCATAACACCATGAGCCTATCGATGGAACAGGACGGGAAATCAAAGATCGCAACATATCACGCGAGTGTACGGCCTCCCTCTCAACCTGTCGATCTTGTCGGCATGGATGAGGAGGAACTCGTTTCCTTATGCGGGGAGATGGGGGAACCCCCATACAGAGGCCGGCAGATATTCTCGTGGCTGTACGCCCAAGGCGTGAGCGAATTCTCCCGAATGACCAATATTTCAAAGGGTTTTAGAGCCAAGCTCGGGGAAGCGGCTCGCCTGGAGACGCTCGAACTCGACCGGGAGAGCAAAAGTTCGGACGGCACGGAGAAATATTTGTGGCGCCTTCGTGACGGCGCGCGGGTCGAGAGCGTCCGGATACCGATGAAAAACGTAAACGGCGTCATGCGGTGGTCTCTTTGCGTCTCCACGCAGGTCGGATGCGCGATGGGGTGCGCGTTTTGTCTGACGGCGAAGATGGGTTTCATCAGGCAGTTGAGCGCCGGTGAAATCGTCGGTCAATTCCTGGCTGCAAGAAACCTCCTTGCTCCGGGGGAACGTTTTCACAATATCGTGTTCATGGGAATGGGGGAACCGCTTGATAATTTTGACGCCACCGTAAAGGCCGTGCGGATTCTCACGCACCCGCAGGCGAACGGCGTCAGCCCCAGGAGGCTGACCGTGTCGACGGTGGGGATTGCCTCAAGGTTGAAAGATTTTGTCTCCGCCGTTCCGGGCGTGGGTCTGGCGGTTTCGCTGCATGCGGCGGATGATGAAACCAGAGGAAAACTCGTGCCCGTGAACCGCAAGTGGAATCTGGGCGCGCTGCTCGATGAGTGCCGGGAGTTGCCGATGGGCGAGCGCCGCCGCATCACCTTTGAATACGTCATGCTGCGGGGGGTGAACGACTCCGGGCAGGACGCGAAGACGCTCTCGAATCTCCTTAAAGGGTTGAAATGTAAGGTGAACCTCATCCCCTGGAACCCCTTTCCCGGCGTCGCCTTCGAGCGGCCAGGCGATGATCGCGTCGAGGCGTTCCGCCGCATCCTCCTGTCGGCGGGCGTGGTGGCCACCACGCGCGTGAGCAAGGGGAGCGACATCCTCGCGGCGTGCGGGCAGTTGGCCGACCCCCGGCAAGTCACTGAAAAAACGGGACTTACAACCTCCTGAGTCGCGCGCGAGCGCGGCCCGCCGCCCTGACGGGAGAGGCGCGGACGCATGTTTTTTGCGCATCTCCCCTCCGCACCTCCCCGCAATTGCGCGCATTTGCCGCCCCGCGGGCGTCTCCCGGGCCGTGGTATCCTCGCGATGTCTCCCGGGCGGAAGATTTGCGCCTTCGGGATTCCCCGCAATTCCCCGCATTTGCCCTCGAAAATTTTCGGAAATTTATCGAAAAACCCCGTGAATTTATCGAAATTTACAGAAATTCGAGTTCGCCGAACGCGCCGGGCCGCTTCGCCATCATACCGGAATCCCCCGAATCCGCGCGGACGGCAATTGCGGGCAAATGCGCGCGCCGGCGCCGGGAAAACCGCCGCCCGTCTCGCGCGCGATTCGGAGCGGGAGTCCGCCGAGCGCATCACCGGGGACATGCCGCAGGGGAATCGGGGTGAGAACCACGATGAGCGCCCGGCCGGCGGCAGCGCGCGGTGGTGAACTTCCGCCCCGCCGGGTCGCCGGAGCAGACGCCACTCGTACGGCCCGGCTTCATCCGCCCCGCCTCGATGGGGATTGTTAAAAAAGCCCCCCTGAGAAGGGGGGTTGGGGGGTTGAACCCGATTGATGAATGAGGGTTCGACCCGACCGGGGAGGAGCCCGTAGGGACAGGCCCCTGTGCCTGTCCGAGGAGGGACAACCACAGGGGGTTGTCCCTACAAACCACCCCCCCTGCCCCCCTTAGCAGGGGAGTAAAAGCGATGCACCCCCGACGTGGGCTTTTTCAACAGCCCCTGTGGGGCCGGTTCCCCGGCGGTCCGCATCACTTCGCCCGGACGCGCTCGTGGATGGCGTTGACGGCCGCATGCGCCGCCAGGGCGGCCCCCTCCTGCCAGCCGGGCAGGGCGGTCGCCTGGTCGCCGGCGAAGAAGACGGCCCCGTCCGGCCGCTGAAGCGCTTCGGGCGGCCCGTGGCCGCTCTTCGGCCAGCCTCCCTTCTGGAAGGGCGTCTCGCGCCAGGACTGACTGACCCCGGCCTCAAGCTCCGCCCCGTATCCGGGGTGGACCCGCTCGCCCTCGGCAATTGCCGCCCGGAGCCGCTCCGGGGGGGTCATCCCGCCGTAGCGCAGCCCCGGCGCGTCGTCCCAGATGTAACCGCCGACGATGATCCCCCTGGCGCGGTGATAGCCGTAGGGCGGATACCATATCTGCGTGATGTCTTGGTCGGTCCACGAGATGCCGCCGTAGATCGCGTGGTCCTCCTCCCAGAAGCGGCGGCGGGCCTGGAAGGCGATCTTGACGGCGGGCACGAACCCGATGGCCCCGATCGCCGCCCGCGTCCGCGGTGAGAAGTCGCCGGGGATGTCCTTGAGCACCGGGGCGGGTATGGTGCAGACGGCGAAGTCCGCTTCGACGGCGCCATTGCCCGTTACGACCCGCACGCCGCCGGCCGTCTGGCGGATCTCCTTCACGACGCTGCGGTACCGGATGAGCCGGCCGACGCGCTTCTCGAAACCTTTTACGATGGCGTCCATCCCGCCGACGGGCTGGAACAGCGTCGGGTTCTGGTTGAGGAAGTGGCTGAAGTGGAGCTTGTATCGCCAGAAGTCCGCCTGGAGTATCTCGCCCAGGTCCAGGGGCGCGTTCACCTCCCCGGTTTTTAAGCCCGCATGGACCTGCGCGCCGCGGTAGCCGCCCCGGTTCGATCCCTTGTAGAGCCGGTCCGGATTCAGCCCGCCGTAGCTGACGAGCATTTCCAGTATCCGCTCCTTGTCCTCGCCCGTCAGTTCGCTGTCCAGGGCGCCCTGGCCGACGGCCTTGGCCAGCAGCTCGGCGACATAGCCGCGGGTATCGGTGATGACCTGGCGGGCCACAACGGGCTTGCCGCCGAAGCGTTCCCGATCGTGGAACAGGGCGGCTCGGTTGTCGTTCGTGAAGACCTCGAGTTCGACCCCGAACTCCCTGCAATATCCCAGGATCGCCCGGTGATGATAGGGGATGCGGGCCGCGCCGAGGTTCGCGTACAGATGGTCCGCCTCCCCGAAGTCCACCCGTTGCCGGCCGCCGAACTCTTCTACCCAGTCACCGGCGCGCACCGTCCGGTTGCGGCCGCCGGCGCGGCCCGTGGCCTCCAGAATCGTGCAGCGGTAGCCGGCCTTCGACAGCTCATAGGCGGCCGCCAGGCCCGAGACGCCGGCGCCGAGAATGACGACGCTCGTTCCTTCGCCCGAGCCGCCGAGCAGCCTGGGAGGGGCGGCATGGGCCGCCCCCGCCCCCGCGAGGTCCAGCGCCTGCATGGTCAGATGCACGGCCTCCGCTCCCGCGGCGGTGCCCACGAATTGCAGGAAGTTTCGCCGGGTCAAACTCATGCGGTGCGTCCTCCCTCCGTTTTGTCTGTCGGGACGGCCGATTGGACGGGAGCCCCCGTAACTCCCGATTCTCTGAAAATCGCATCATATTTTATCATTTACCGGATTGTTCAGGTGAGCCGGGCGGAAAAGCGGGATGGACGGGACGCCCCTTGCCCGCGCGCCCGGTATGTTGGTATACCTCTCCCCTAAGGAAACACGGGCAAGGCGATTGCGGGTTGATGCGCGACACGATGCACCACGGTGGATGCACCGACATGGCGGATGAAAGTCCGGAAACGGCAGACCTCATCAGGGAACTCTCCAGCGGGGTTGCTTCGATTCGAAAGCGCCAGGAAGAGCTCGCCGAGGGACTCGGTGCGCTCGAAGCGCGCGTCCGCCGGCTCGAAGAGGCCCTCGCCGCCGGCGCGCCCGCGCGGGAGAACGGGGAGCATGAGGAGTACGACTACCGCGTCCTGCGCCACGCCCGCACCTACACGATAGAAGACGCCGACGGGCGCGTCGCGCGCATGGAGGGCGTCCGGCGCTGTCTGGCCCGTCGGGCGCTGCCCCTGGTGAAGACGCGCTATCACACGGGCAGCGGCGACAGGGAGGTGGACTATTCCTACCGGCTCCTGGAGGATGAGGGCGCCGACCCCCCCTGGACGCCCCTGGAGTACCGGATCGAGGAACAGGCGGGGACGGATTATTCCGCGAGCCTCGTATTGGACGAGCCGATCCGCGCGGGCGCGCTCTTCGAGCTTCGCCACGAGATCGTCCTGCACGATGCGTTCACGACGCGAAACGAGTGGGTCACCCTCGTCGTCCAGTATCCCACCGACGAGTTTCACTTGGAAGTGCTCATCCCCCCCGGCCGCAAGCTCGTGGGCGCGCGGCGCGAGGAGTCCCAGGGGGCGTCGAACAGCTTCAACAAGCGCCGCGTCTATCCCCGCCTCCTGAACGAAACCGGCCAGACCCGCCTGGAGTGGCGCGAAACCCAGCCCGTCACGGGAAGGGCGTATACGCTGTTCTGGGACTGGTAGGGGGTTGGAGGCGGGAGGAAGCCGCGGACGAATTCTCCAGCCGCTTTTCGCACGCGCGCGCCTTTCTACGGCCCCAAGGTCGAGCAAAAAGTGTTGACGGCCCTGGACTTTATCGTGGACAGGGTACGGCCCATTGATTCCGGCAAGGCGGTAATTTGAGCTTTTGGTAGGGACAGGTCGCGACCTGTCCTTGTGGAAACAACGGGGATGCGGGCTTGTTCGAAAAAAGGCGAAAACCGAATCGGTTGAAGGGATACGATTATTCCCGGGCGAAGCATTACTTCGTGACGGTTTGCGCGCAGGATCGAGGCCATCATTTTGGGCGTGTAGAGAACGGAGCGATGAATTTGAATGGAGTGGGAGAGATTGTGAACGAGCGTTGGGGATGGTTGTCCGAGCGATATGATTACATCGAATTGGATGAATACGTCGTGATGCCGAATCATCTGCACGGTATCTTGACAATTCGGCCCGGTGGTGCGGACAGGTCGCGACCTGTCCCTACAGGTAAGGCGAAAACCAAATCGTTATCGGAACTGATCGGTGCGTTCAAAACCACGTCGTCGAAACGAATACGCGAAGGTGGTCTCGCCTTCTTCCAATGGCAGCGCTCCTTCCACGATCACGTTATCCGTGACGATGAAGACCTGAACCGCATCCGGGAATACATTCGGGAGAATCCGGCGCGGTGGGCGTTCGATGAAGAGAACCCGGAGAATCAGGTGAAGGGGTAAGGCGCCTTGGCGGAATGACGAATGCGCCTTATAGGGACAAGGGCGAGATTTGTCCTTGCGGAAACGGAGAAATCAAGCGGTTGCGGATAAAGCGACCCAAACGTTTCACTCCCGGATAGCGATATAAGGAATTCTTTTTCCATCGGGCGAATCCTCGCCCCCTTTCTCACATCACCCCCTTTCTGCTAGACTCCGCGCTTTCATGGGCCCCGAGAGGGGTATTTCAAAGTTTCGTTCATCACGTTTCAAGGGAGAATGCGCCATCATGCTGGAGCCTGAAATTTTTGTGGTCGATCTCACGGAGAACTTCGGCGGGGAAATCCTCGCGGACGGCCGGGTGAAGACGACGAGGGAACAACTCGAGGGCTGCGCCGCCAAGTTCGGCGCGAGCATATCGGTGAGCCACGCCAAGAACTTCGAACTCGGCGTCCACGTGCCGACCATCACCGTTCGGCGTCTCGAAAAAAAGGGCAAAAAGACCGAAACCGAACTCCTCTTCTTCTCCTACGAGGGCGAGGGCGGCGACATCGTCACCGACCCCGCCGAATGGGGCCGCGTGCCGACGCAGATCTTCGGCTGATCGGCACTCAAGAACATCGTTCTCGCCCGTATCGCGTGGATAGCCGCGGGGCAGACGATGGTGGGGACAGGGCCGTAGCCCTGTTAGAGAGCTCATCTGCTTGAGTGGTTTCACAAAGAGAGAACCGCGCATTTGCGCTCACCCCGCGTTTTGGTTCTATAATGTCCACGAGATAACCTTGAGATAACCTTGATGAGGACCCGGAAAGAGAGAGGGTAAGAAGATGATCGATTTACAGCCGATCACTACGGGAGACCTCATAAGCATCGCGCAATTCGCCATAGGCATCGCGCAAAGCGCCTTGATCTGGTACGGCCTCTACACCATGCGCGCCGGCACTAGGCAGAGGGACAAGGCGCTCGATGAGATAATCGCCCAGGGCCAAGAAGGCCGGGAAGCGCTGCAGAAAACCATGCAGAGCCTGGATAAAACCATGGCGACTCTGGATAAAACCCTTGAGGGTTTTGATAAGACGCTGGAAGGCCTGGATAAAACGAACGAGGGCCTGAAAAAATCGAACGAAGCCCTCGGGAAATCCACCGAAGCCCTGGCGGTGCTGCTCAAAAGATCGGCGTAAGTTGCGGCGTTTCGTGAAGGCTTTTTCACCTTCCTGGGATGGTTCCGTTTCGTCGTTGGTATTCCGGTGAATTCCTGGATGTGTTTCGCGCGCATGACTCTCGCGCGGGGCGTGCGCGTTTAAGAGGACGATCATGAGTCGCTCATGGACGAGAGAAGAGGTCGAGCGGGTGTTTCAGGCCCGCTGGCAGGGGAACTTCAACGACCTCCTGGGTTTCGAGGTGCTCGAAGCGGCGGAGGGTTTCGCCCGCGTCGCGATGCCCGTGGAGCCGAGGCTGCATCAGCCCTTCGGGATCGTTCACGGCGGCGCACTTGCGTCGCTGGCCGACACCGTCGGCGGCGTGGGCAGCTTCGTGAGCCATCCGGTCGGCACGGAGCTGGTGACGGTGGAGATGAAAATCAACTTCGTCCGTCCCGTGAAGGAGGGAACCCTCGTCGGCGAGGCGAAGGCCCTTCATCTGGGGCGCAAGACCTCGGTGTGGGAGATACGGATTCTCGACGATGCGGAAAGGCTCATCTGTTTCGCCTCGGCCACCTACATGGTCATCAAAGAGGCGTGAAGGCCTGTTGAAAGCCCTGAGAGGGTAAAGGCAACCCCCCCTTGACAGGGGGGTATAAAAAGGCGATGCGCCCCCGCCGG
>VXPH01000189.1 GCA_009839615.1 Nitrospinota bacterium | reverse complement strand
CGCGCGAGGGTTTCGGATGTTGCTGCTCTTCGGCAGAACGAAACGCAGCGTGGGGGCGCCGCCGTTCGAGACGATGGTGGCGCTCCCCTCATTCTCGAAATCCATCATCTCCACGAACTCGAAAAAACCCTTCTCCAGCCGGATGGTGAGGATGTTGCGCTTGAGTTTGAGCCGGGAGAGGTCCGTCGTCGTGGGGCCGGAGGTCCGGACCTTCGCCTTGGGCGGCGCAGCCTGGAGCTTCGCCGGCCCCGCGTATGAAAAGACGGGTGAGGAGCAAACCACGAACAAACCCACAGCGATCAGGCTGCGCGCAGCGGCGAGGCGTTTCAATTGAGCCGGCGTCCACAGGCGGAGCAGAAATTATCCGCTCCATCCACGGCGTTTCCGCACGAGGCGCAAAACCGGGGTTTCCTACTCTTCGTTTGTTTATCCGGTGGAGATTCGGCTGATTCATCTTGCGATTCGCCCGCATTTTTTCTGTAGCGCAGGATTTCCGCTTCCAGGCCCTCGTCGAGCGAGGGTGGTTTCTCGACCGCGATTTTCCCGAAAGGCGGACGTTTTGTTTCGAGCCGGGCCGCCGCCTGAGCCGCTTCGCGCTCGTTCATCCGAAGAGGGGTCATGCCCTCTTCCACTCCTCTGGCGTCGAGGCGCCTCAGCACCTCCACCGCACGGGCGCGGGCGGGCGTCATCATCTGGGCGTAGTCTTCATCCGAGAGCTTTCCCATTTCCTTGTCGAATTCGATGTCCATGATGTTCTTGTAGGCCTGCTCGCGCTCCATCAAAAGCCGCGTCAACTCACGGTCCGAAAGCGGATGCGCGTTCTCCGCATCGGACAAGACGCCTCCTGCCGTCTTCGGTCGCATGATCGGCCAGATGGTGTAGAAAAAAGCCGCGCCGACGGCCCCGCAGGCGATGATGACGCCGAGAATCTCCATCGTCTAAGCCCGCTTCTTTCTTCGTCTGCCCCAGCGCTCCGGCAGAAAGCAGACGATGGAGCCGAGCGTGAAGACAACGCCTCCCGCCCACACCCAGTTCACCAGCGGGTTGATCATGAACTTGAACGTGGCGGTGCCGTCGGGGTCCGCCTCGGCGAATACGGCGTAGATGTCCGAACGCGCCCCCCGGCGGATGCCGGGCTCCGTCGTCGGCTGCGGGGGCGTGAAATAGAGCCTTTTCTCAGGCTCCACCTCCCCGATGCGATACCCCGCCCGGTAGACGCCCAGACGCGCGAAGGCGGAGCGGTATTGCGGCGACGTGCTCTCGCGAATCCCCTCATAGCGCATCCGTACGCCGTTCAGCGCGAAACTCTCGCCCAGGCGCAGGCGCACCTCGCCCACCTCCTGGTAGGCAGAGGAAGCCGCTACCCCCACGAACAGGATCGCCATCCCCAGGTGGACGATGTAGCCCCCGAAGCGCCGCTTGTTGCGCATGGTGAGTTCCCACGCGGCCGAGGCGATGCGCTCTCCCTGGTGACGCACGCGCGAAGAGATTCCCCGCCAGTACTCCAAGACGATCGTCCCCACCACGAACGCGCAAAGCCCGAACGCGAGCGCCGCATAGACGTGGTGGACGCCGAAGAGCACCAAAACGATCAAGGCGCCCACGGCCACCACCGAGGGATAGACGAAACTCCTGTTCATCTGTTTCCGCGAGGTCCTGCGCCACGCGAAAAGAGGCCCTGCGCCGCAAAGCAGGATCAGCAAAAGACCTATCGGCACGTTCACCTGATTGAAGAACGGCGGCCCCACGGTGACCTTGACCCCCTTCACGGCTTCGGAGACCACGGGGAAAATCGTCCCCCAGAAAACGGCGAACGTGATGCCGACGAGCACGACGTTGTTGAGCAGAAAGCTGGCCTCTCGCGAGAAGAAGCTCTCCATCTCGTGTTCGCTTTGGAGCTGGGGCAGACGCCATATCATCAGGCTGAAGGATATGACGAGCGCCACCAGCAGATAGACCAGAAACGCCCAGCCGAACGATGAGTTCGCAAAGGCGTGCACGCTCGATATGATGCCGCTTCTCGTGAGGAAAGTGCCGAAGATCGTGAGGGCGTAGGTGATGATGATGAGCGAGACGTTCCAGACCTTGAGCATCCCGCGTTTTTCCTGAATCATCACCGAATGCAGAAAGGCGGTCCCGACGAGCCAGGGCATGAGGCTCGCGTTCTCCACCGGATCCCAGGCCCAATACCCGCCCCAGCCCAGTTCCTTGTATGCCCATGCGCCGCCGAGCAGGATGCCGACCCCGTTGAAGAACCAGGCGAACAGCGTCCAGCGCCGCGTCGAGGTGATCCAGTCTGTGTCGAGCTTCCCGCTCGCCAGCGCGCCGATGCAAAAGGCGAAGGGCACGGCGAAGCCCACGTAGCCCAGGTACAGGTTGGGCGGGTGAATCACCATCCCCCAGTCCTGGAGCAGCGGGTTCAGGCCGCGTCCGTCCGCCGGCGGTGCGGGGAGCGTGTCGAAAGGCGGGGTGACGAAATTGAGAATCACCAGGAAGAACAGCGCCGTGGCCATCAGGGTGGCCGTCACGTAGGGCATCAGTTCCAGATTCCTGTCGCGGTTTTGCCGTATGACGACGAACGCGTACACGCACAAGAGCAAGAGCCACAACAACAGGCTGCCCTCTTGCCCGCCCCAGAACGCGCTGAAGCGGTAAAACCCGTTCAGCGTGTTGTTGACGTGCCCGGCCACGTACTCCACGCGGTAATCCCGCGCCATAAGCAGATAGATGAGGCACGCGCTCGCGCCGCTCACCAGCCAGAAAACACAGACGGCGGCGTTTCGGCCCGAGGCGATGAGGTCGGCCCTCCGCCTCAGCGCGCCGAAGATGCAGGCTCCTATTGCGAACACCGCCAGGACGAGCGACGCCAGCAAGCTGTAATGTCCGAACTGAATGGCGATCAACTGAAAACTCCCGGGGTGGAGCGGATTTTCAAGACGACACGAGAGACGAGAATCATTACTGCGGGCGAGGGGCTATCTGGCTTCCGAGATTTGCTTGCGCTTCGCGGCCTGTTGCATCAAGGCTTCGTGATCCGTCGGTATGCTCTCGCCCGCTTCTTTCATTTCCTCGAATTTCGAGGGGCACGCGACCATCAGGTTCTTCGCCACCAGGACTCCTTTGGCGTCCAGTTTTCCCTCGGCGATGACCGGAAATCCGTTCTCGAGCAAATCGGGGGGAACCCCCTTGTAGCTGACGGGCAAAGTTCCCTTCTCGCCCTGTATGTGGAAGGCGAGCAGCATGGCGTCGGGATTTTTCTGAAGCGTCCTGGGCACGATCTTCCCCTGCACCCTAATGCCCCGGCCGCCCAGAGTCGGCGCCTTCTGGGAAACCTCATCCACGGTCAGGAAATACACCAGATTCTCGCTCTGAAATCCCGACACGGCCAGATAGGCGAACGCGCTCAAAATGACGATGCCTGCGATGAGAAACTTGATTTTCTGAACGCTCATCCATTCCCTCTCGGCGGCCAAAAACAGCGTCTTGCAAGAATACGACGCCCGCATGTTTCTTTCAAGCAGATTGAGGACACAATCCCCACTTAACTCGGCATTTTTCAAAGAAAAACCGGCGGAGCCGAATGGACTCCGCCGGTCGGGAATTCTCTCGAAATCCCTCTTATTTCACCTCGCGCTCCTCGATCCACGGCATCATCGCGCGCAGACGGCGGCCGACGATTTCGATGTCGTGTTCCTTCTCCTTGCGCACCACCGTGTTGAACGTGGGCCGGTTCACCATGTTCTCGTTGATCCACTCGCTGGCGAATCTTCCGGTCTGGATGTCGCGCAAGATTCCGCGCATGCGCTCGCGCGTCGCATCGTCGATGACGACCTTGCCCCGCGTGATGTCGCCGTACTCGGCGGTGTCGGAAACCGAATAGCGCATCATGGTGATGCCGCCCTGGTATATCAGATCGGTGATCAGCTTCACCTCATGCAAACACTCGAAATACGCCAGCGCGGGCTGGTAGCCCGCCTCCACGAGCGTTTCGAACGCGACGCGGATCAACTCGGTGATGCCGCCGCACAGCACCGCCTGCTCGCCGAAGAGGTCCGTCTCGGTCTCCTCCTCGATGGTCGTCTCGATGATGCCGGCGCGGGCGCAGCCCACCGCCTTGCCATAAGCCAGGGCGTATTCCTTCCCCTTGCCGGTCGCATCCTGAAAGACGGCCACCAGACCCGGCACGCCGCGCCCGTCTTCGTACTGGAACCGCATGGTATGGCCCGGGCTTTTGGGGGCGATCATCACGACGTCGATGTTCTCGGGAGGAATGATTTGTCCGTAATTCAAGTTGAAGCCGTGGGCGACCACCAGGGCGTCGCCGTCTTTCATGTTGGGCTCGATGTCCGCATTCCAGATAGCAGGCTGGAGGTGATCCTGCGTGAGGATGACCACCATGTCGCCCGCTGCGGCCGCCTCGGCCGTTTCCATCACCTCGAGGCCGTCATCCTCGGCCTGCTTCCAGCGCGGGGAGGATTTCCTCAAACCCACGACGACGTCCGCGCCGCTGTCCTGCGCATTCAGCGCATGGGCGCGCCCCTGGCTTCCGTAACCGATGACGGCGATCTTTCTGTTTTGCAGCAGATTCAGGTCCGCATCGGCGTCATAGTAAATTTTCAGATCTTTCAACAACTGTTCTTCATTTGCTTCGCTCATGGCCTATGGCCCTCCAGGATTCGCAACTCTCGCCGCGCCACCCAAAAAACGATCCGCGTGGGGTAGAAAACACCCGCCTATCGAAAAGAAATCGGCTTCTTACGGGAAATCGCCGAAAAAAGAAACCACAATCTAGGAGCCGGAAGCGGGAGCGTCAAGGCGCTCCGGGCATCGAGGCGCGAATTCGAGGGCGCCTGATTCCTCTCTCGGACCCGCCCCCCCCAAAGATCCCCTATTGATACTGCCTACCCCCCATGAGGGAAGCGTATTACTTCTCACCAGAGACGCAAGAAACGGAAAAAAGCCGAAGCAATGCGCTCCGGCTTTGGGGGGGGTCTCGCCTATACTGCAGAGGTGATGACCGGCCTGTCGATTCCCTTGAACGCTACCGCAATTTCATCGGCGGCGTTCGACGCCGCATCGGCAGCCTCCTGCGCGAGCGATTTCGCTCTTTCAGCCGTCTGATGGGCGGACTCCGTCGCCCTGTCTTTCGCATCCGCCAGATACGCACTCGCCTGCGCGGAGAACTCGGTGGCTTCCGCCGCGGCGTATTTGGCCTGCTCGACGGCCGCCATGGCCATGTCCTTGCCCTTCTCCAGCATCTGGCGAACGGCCTGATCGGCATCGTCTTTCTTGTGTCGAAGAGCGTCAGAGGCATGCGCCAGCGCCGTATCGACCGATTCCATGGCTTTTCGGGCCGATTCCGCCGCTGCCTCGCTCGCTTCCTTCAGTGAGGGCATTTTGGGGACTTCGAGCGGCATCGTGGGATCTGTCATTGTGTGGAGCACTTCGGCGCGCACGTCCGCCGAGCCCAGCCTTCTCGCTTCGGAGGCGCGCAAGCCTTCCTCGTCCACCATGATGTCAAGCCTCTTCGCCACCACGCGCTGGCTCGGCTCTCTCACGCCCCAGACAAGACCCATGAGTTCCATGATCTTGATGAGCCGGTAGGTGATGTCCACCTCGAACCACCGCTGGCCGTGAGCAGCCGAGCGCTGGTCCGCATGGTGATTGTTGTGCCAGCCCTCGCCGAAGGAGAAGATGGCGACGAGCCAGTTGTTGGTGCTCTCCTCATCCGTGTTGTAGTTGCGGTAGCCGAAGGTGTGCGTCACCGAATTCACCGCCCAGGTGCAATGCCACAAAACGACAGTGCGCACGAATACACCCCAGACGAGCCAGGACATACCCAGACCGCCGTACAC
>VXPH01000080.1 GCA_009839615.1 Nitrospinota bacterium | reverse complement strand
CCCTCTGCCGGGGCGTCTATTTTTTGCTGTGTGCTAGGCCGGTTACTGTATTCCGGTGGTCGAGCACCACGGCGGCGGCCACCACCGGCCCCGCCAGGGGGCCGCGCCCGGCCTCGTCCACGCCTGCGACGGGCGAGGCGCCTTCTCGCGCGAGGTCGCGTTCGATGGAATACATGAAAGACCAAAAGGGGCGGTGGGTTTCCCCAATATATCCATGATTCGGGGCGTTCTCAAGGCGCGAATCCCGTCTCCGGCTTGGGGGTGGCCCTAAAATCTGAGAATATGGGGATATTCCTCGAACCCGAAAAATACCGACAGGAGAAGATACGTTGGCGAAGAAAGACATTTTCCGAAAAGACCACCTCATCGATTCGCACGACGAAGGCATCAGGCTGCACCTGAGAGAGAAAAAACCGCGCGGCATGAAGAAATCAGAAGCCGCCGGCACGTTGCTCATGGTGCACGGGCAGAGCACCCCCGCCCCCGTCGCCTTCGACCTGCCGCTCCCCGGCTACTCGTGGATGGACTTCGCCGCCGCCCGCGGCTTTCACGTCTACGCCCTCTGTATCCGGGGCTACGGGCCCTCCACGCGGCCGCCCGAGATGCTCCGAAGCCCCGCCGGACAGCCGCCGGCCGTGCGGGGGATCACCGCGGTGCGCGACATCGACGCCGCCGTGCGCTTCATCTGCGATCAAAACGGCATCGGCAAGCTCAATCTCCTCGGCTGGTCGTGGGGCACGACGACCACAGCCGCCTTCACCGCCGGGAAGCAGGCCAGGGTCCGCCGCCTCGCGCTCTACGCGCCTTTTTACGCCTACGACAACCCCCGGGCGGCGGCGCTCTGGGAAGACCCCGCGCGACCCGGACGCTGGGACCCCCGCAAGGGGGCCTGGCGCTGGGTGACGGAAAGCTACCAGCGCGAGCGGTGGGACGGGAGCATCCCCAGGGGGCAACACGCGAAGTGGTGGAGGGAGGCGGCCATCAAACGCTTCTGGAGCGAACAGCAGAAATTCGACCCCGAGGGCGCCAAGCGAAGAGTCCCCGCCGTCCGCGTGCCCAACGGCGCGATGGCGGACAGCTACGACCGCGCGCGCAACAAGCCGCTCTACGATGCGGGCAGAATCACCTGCCCGGTCCTGACCATCCGGGGCGATCACGACAGAAGCTCGACCGACCCCGTCTTCGCCGCCGTCTACCGCGCGCTCGTGAACAGCCGGGGGAAGCGCTCCATCACGCTGGGAGACGCCACGCATTTCGCCCAGTACGAATGGTGCCGCGAGGCCCTCTTCGGCGAGGTGCAGAATTTCATAGAAGGCTGAGCGGAAAGATCAGAGAAAAAGACCCGGGACTTTCTCCCGGGTCTGCTGGATCAGAAGAGCGGCTTACTTGGCGGCCCCGAAAGCGCCGGCGACGCCGTCGCGATTGAAGGTCCCGCCTGCCTCTTCGTGATCCGGGCCGTAGAAGAGCCCGTGGATGTCGCCCGTATCGAAAGTCCCGTCGGACTCGACCTGAAGACCACTCCATGTGATGTCGGGAAGCGCACCGCCCGTTTCCCTGTTCGTGATGCTGGTGAAGGAAACGTCCATCTGCGCGCCTCCGGGATTCGCCACGCTGAAATCGAGCGTCGCGTCTCCCTCCACGCCGTTCCCCTGGGTTCCTCCTTCCGCCGTGATCACGCCGAGCATGACGCCGCTATAAGTGGCGTCCACGTCGGGATGCGATCCGGTGGCGTTGCCGACCGAAAGCCCCGTGCCGACTTCGGCCGAATGGAAGTCCGGATCGGAATAATTCCCCCAGGCCGCGAGGAAAAAGTTGTAGATCATCCAGCCGCCATAGGCCGTGGTGCTGGCGGTGTTGCCCTCCCCCAATGCGAAGGTGACGGAGCCGCCATAGACGGGGACGCCCTTTCTCGTCAGTCTCAAATGCACTTCCTGTCTCAGGTTTTCTATGTCGGACGTTTCGGCATCCTGGATATCCTGCAGTGTTACGGTATCGCTGACGCCCGTACGAGATTCCGTGATCGTGCAGGTTTGTCCTTCGCAGTCCGATTCCAGAGTAGACTCCACGGACACCCCCGGAACGGCCTGGACGCGAAGGTAACTGTTGCTGATGGAGAGCGCCGCACGCTCGTTCAGCACGACGCCCCCGGTGGCGCCGGTTTCCGGCATGGTGGCGGGGGGCGCTGAACTCTTGTCATCGCCGCCACATCCGAAAAGAAGAATTGTCGTCAAGAGAAACGCCGGAATCCGTCCCATGCCACATCCCCCTGCTAGTAAGGGTTCAAGCCGAAACAGCGCGCGCTTCAGCCGGATTCCTTACAGTGCGGTCTGTGATGGGCGGAAGTGTTGCAGAAACAACAACGAGGAACAAAAAAACTTCGAAACCCGAAACGGGGCAACCGCGCTTATCCCTACCTCCAGCGGCGCTCCTTCACCTGGGCCGCCTTGCCCTTGCGGTCTCTCAGGTAGTAGAGCTTCGCGCGGCGCACGCGGCCTTTGCGGGTCACTTCTATCTTGTCGACTCTCGGGGAATGCACCGGGAAGATGCGCTCCACCCCGACGCCGTAGGAAAGCTTTCGAACGCGGAACCGCTCACGAAGCCCGCCGCCCTGCCTGCCGATGACGGTGCCCTCGAACACCTGGATGCGCTCCTTGTCGCCCTCGACGATTTTCACGTGAACGCGCACCGTGTCGCCCGGCTCGAAGTCGGGAACGTCCTTGCGCATGCCCTCGCGCTCGATTTTATCGATAATGTTCACCTGCCTGCTCCTTGTCCTGAAAAACCGGCACTATACCTCTCTTTTGCCGAAAATGCGATCCATCACAATTGCCGCCGCACCGCGAACCGACAGGTGGTTGAACCCCGTTTCGGCCTCCGCTTCCACGGGCAGCAAAACCACGTCGGACATCTCCAAAACCTCATCCGCGAGACCCCAGCTCGTGCCGAACAAAATGACGAGCGGGGCGTCGGTCTCCCTCAACTCGCCGCGCAGCGCCTCATACCCCACGGCGCCCGGCACCCGCCTCGCCGTCGTGGCGGCGCATCGCGGTCTTTTTGGTTCCTTGCGCTCCACCTCCTCGATGAGCGCATCCAAAGACGGCAGAACTTCGAGGAACTCGAGCGTTTCTCCCCTCTGCGGGTGCAGCGTGCGGCCCGGGCCTTGCGTGAAATGCCCGATCACCCGCTCCACGAACGCCCGCTGCGGAGCAGAAGGATGTACCACAAATACGCCCGTGACGCCATAGGTGCGGCCCACGCGGGCGAGATCGTGCAAATCGAGGCTCGTGACCGAAGAGGTCACCACGCCGCCCTCGCGGTTCAGGACGGGATGGTGAATCAGCGCGAGATAGACGTTGCCCACTATCCCGTGCTCCCTTCACGGCCGGGAAGATTCGAGCAGGCGCAAATCCTCCTCGCTCAATTCGACCCGCTCGAACAAGTCTTTTCGTCTCTCCCGCGTCCTCTCGAGCGCCTGGCGCCTCCTCCAGAGGCGAACCGCCTCGTGATCACCCGACAAAAGCACGTCCGGCGCGCGGACTCCCTCGAACTCCGCCGGTCGCGTGTAGTGGGGATGATCGAGAAGACCGTCAGTGAAGCTGTCCTGGGCGGCGGAAGCGTCGTTGCCCAGGACGCCGGGGATGAGCCTGCCGACCGCGTCGATGACGGCCATCGCCGGAATCTCGCCTCCCGAGAGCACGTAATCGCCGACCGAAACCTCCTCATCCACGCACAATTCGCTCACCCGCTCGTCCACGCCCTCATACCTGCCGCAGATGAGGAGCAGCCGGGACGCCCTGGAGAACCTGCGGGCCGCCGCCTGATCGAACAGCCGCCCCTGCGGCGTGAGCAGTACCTTGAGCGGTTCGGCATCTGCGTCTTCGCGAATCGCCCGAACGCCCTTCACGATGGGTTCGGGCTTCATGACCATACCCGCCCCGCCGCCGAAAGGGGCGTCGTCCGTCTGTTGATACTTCCCCTCGGCGAAATCGCGCAGGTTCCAGACCCTGAGTTCCAGAAGACCCCCCTCAATCGCGCGCCCCACGACACCCTCCCGGAACGCATCCTCCACCATGAGAGGCAGCACGGAAAGAACGTCGATGCGCATGCGACCTCCTCAATCCTCGTCATCGAACTTGGGCAATCGGAAAATCCAGCGCTCCCCTTCGCGCCTCAACACGACCTCGCGCGTTGCGGGCGCGAGCAATTCCTCTCCACCCGGCGTGCGGATGACGATGACGTCGTTTCCGCCGGCTCCGAACATGTCCACCACGCGCCCGAGGAGGCCTCCCGCCTCGTCGATGACCTCGCAGCCCTCGAAATCCTCGAAATAGAGAACACCCTCATCGGGGCCGTCGAGGAATTTCCTGTCCGCCAAAAAAATCGTCCCCCGCAGCGCCTCGGCGTCTTCGGGGGTGTCGATTCCCGTGAACTTCCAGACGATGGCTCCCTTGCCGCCCTGGTGCCAGGCCGCCACCTCGAATCTTTTTGCAGGCTCGTCCCGGGAGAAAACTTCCTCGATCCGCCCATAGACGCCCGCGTCGTCGAGCCAGGGTTCCACCCGAACAGCTCCCTTGATGCCGTGCGGCCTGAGCGCGACGCCCACGGCCACCCTGCCGCTCACGGGGCTTTCCTAATCGTTGATGCCCGCCCTGTCGAGAAGGTTCCTGACCGTCCGGGTCGGGATGGCGCCCTTGTCCATCCAGGCCTTCGCCTTCTCGAGATCGATATGAACGAATGCGGGGTCCTGCGACGGATCGTAGCGGCCGATGCTCTCGATGAAACGTCCATCGCGCGGCATGCGCTCATCCTGGATGACGACGCGGTAGCGCGGCGCCTTTTTCATGCCTCCGCGGGCAAGTCTGATTTTTACGGCCAAAATATCTCTCCCTAGAATTTGAGCATTTGACGCATTCTCTGCATCTGTTTTTTCTTGCCACCCCTGGAAAATTGCTTCATCAGTTTCTGCGTTTGCGCGAACTGCTTGAGGAGCCGGTTCACGTCCTGCACCTGGGTTCCGCTACCGGCGGCGATGCGCTTTCTGCGGCTGCCCTTGATGATCTCGGGCTTCACCCGCTCGGCCGGCGTCATCGAATCGATGATGGCCACCGTGCGCGTGAGCTCCCTCTCGTCGATATCCACGTCGGGCATCTTGTTTCCCAGCCCCGGTATCATGGACAGGACATCGCCCATCGAACCCATCTTCCGCATCTGGAGGATCTGCTCTTTCATCGTCACGAGGGTGAACGTCCCCTTGCCGAGCGATTCCACCATGTTTTGCGCGTCATCGGGGGAGATGGCGGCCTCGGCCTTCTCGATGAGGGACATGACGTCCCCCATGCCCAGAACCCGCGAGGCCATTCTCTCGGGATGAAACTCCTCGAGCGCGTCGAGTTTCTCGCCCACACCGACCATCTTGACGGGCACGCCCGTCACGGAGCGCAGCGAGAGGGCGCCGCCGCCTCTGGCGTCGCCGTCGAGTTTTGTCAGCACGACGCCCGTGATGCCGATGCGCTCTGAAAACGCGGAGCCCAAGCTCACCGCTTCCTGGCCCGTCATGGCGTCCGCGACCAGGAGCACCTCATCGGGCCTGGCCGCTTCTTTCATCCGTTTCAACTCGTCCATCAAGTCGTCATCGACGTGCAGCCGGCCCGCGCTGTCCACGATGCAGTAATCGAAATGCTCGAGCCGGGCCCTTTCGGCGGCCCGCTGCACGATTTCCACGGGGTCCGGCACCCCCTCGGAATCGAACGCGTCGGCGCCCGTCTGCTCGGCCAGCCTCTTGAGCTGCGTGATGGCCGCAGGCCGCGCGACGTCCGCGGGCACGAGCAGGACGCGCATTCCCTTGCTTTTCAGTCTCAAGGCGATCTTGCCGGCCGTCGTCGTCTTGCCCGACCCCTGCAGAACCACGCGCATACACGTGGTTACAGCGCGAGCCGCGCGCTGCATCGGCTCCGTATTGCGACCCACTCATTCGGGGGGGCTCTGC
>VXPH01000183.1 GCA_009839615.1 Nitrospinota bacterium | reverse complement strand
TCTACTCCACCACGGGCCCACGGGGGGGGGGGGGGGGGGGGTTTTTCCGGCCGCGCGATGATGTATATTAGGCGCATCCGCCGCCCGCGCGAAACCGGGAAATCCGAGGAAACGAGAGGAGATGCGAGCAAATGCCGGAGATCATCGACCTGTCCATGCCCGTCCACATGTGGATGGAGCGCTACCCGGGCACGCCGCAGCCCGTCATCCAGATGATAGAGACCACGTACGAGTCCGCGCGGCGCATCGGCACCGACAAGATGGGCTTCCCCGAGCTGTTCGCCCACAGCGTGTGCATCTTCAGCGAGCATTGCGGCACCCACATCGACGCGAGAAGCCACGGCGGCATGAACGACTCGTGGTCCGAGGACATCCCGCTGGATAAGTGCTACGGGCCGGGTCTCAGGCTCGACATGCGCGGCAAGAAACCGGGCGAGGCCATTGAAATCAATGACTTAAAAGACGCGCTCGCGAAGGAGAACTATTCGATACAAGGCGGTGAAATCGTCTTCCTCTGGACGGGGGCGGCCGCCTACAACGAGGAGCCGCGCTACCTGACGGACCATCCCGGCATGGTGGGCGAGAGCGCGGAGTGGCTCATCGACCAGGGCGTGAGCGTGATGGGCATCGACGCGCCGGGCTTCGACTTGCCCATCAAGGAGATGCTCGAGCGCAAGGACCCCTGGCCGTGCCACCGCCTCTTCCAGACGCGCGAATACTGGCACATCGAGAACCTCTGCAACCTGGACGCCATCCCCGCCGCGCACGGGTTCACGGCGAGCGTCCTGCCGCTTCACTGGCGAGGCGCCACCGGGACGCACATCCGCGCCGTCGCCATCGTGGACGGGTAGGCCGAGAGTGGCTTTACCGCTCCCGAGAGCAACCAGACGGGCAAGTCGCCGCATCGCTTTCCCGCTCACGATCCTCATCGGAGCGTTTCTGACGGCGGGACTCGCAGGCGCCGCAAAACCGCCCAACGCACTGAAACCAAAGGCGGTACAAATCCGCGCGGCGCGCGTCGAGCGGTACGAGCGCACGCTTAAAGCTCATCTCGCAGCCGACCCCTGGCCCTTGATCGACCTCGAAATCTCGCTCGACAGGTGGAAGAGCGCGATAGGGCTCATCGAGGGCATGGACCGCGCGGGCGTCGCCTTGGGCGCAGTCACCGCGGCGCGTGAGGAGGCCATCAAAAAGGCTGTAGAGAGGTATCCCGGGCGGTTGATTCCGCTCACCACCTCGGCAACTGAAAAAGACTGGATGCGGACCGGGAGCGGCTATCTTTCGAGCATCAAACGACAACTGGAGGGCGGTGCATTCGGGATCGGGAAGGTCACCTGGCGGCCTGTATCTTCCAGCAAGGCCCGGATGAGGCGGGCCGGAGAGGCTCTGGGGGTGATGATTCGCCTGGCAGTCGCGAAACGAAGCTTCCTCGTGCTCGACATGCCGCCTCATGACGATGGCCTGGAGGTGCTCGAACGGCGGTTGCGGGCGGCGCCTGCAGCGAGGGTCGTCTGGACGCAAGCCGGCAGGGCATTGAATCTGAACGCCTTGCCCGGATACGGGCACGGCCTGCTGCGGGCGCTGAGCCTGAGGCACGCGGGCCTTTTCTTCACGCTGACTCAAGATCCGCCTGCCCCCGCCGATTCACCCCCTCCAAGAACGAACCACCTCTACGACCCGGGCGGGGCGTTCTCCCGCGAATGGCGGGCGTTGCTCGAAGCGCGCGTGGGGCACTTCACTGCCGGGAACGATTCCTCGGTGACAAATCCTGCGGCCTATGCGAGAAGGACGCTCCATTTTCGCCAAAATGTCCTCGCGAATATCAGCCCGCCCGCCAGAAAACTCATCGCCTATCAAAACGCATGGCGGCTTCTGACGAAGCGCAACTTGAAGCCTTGATTCACGAAATTCCCCCGAATCCGTTGCATCCGGCCGGGCGCATGGGGATAATGCCGGCTTTGCGGGCTGGAGCACCCTGAACAAACGATTTTCCGACAATAGCGTTTACACGCAAGGAGTTCGCCTCATGTACAGCATACGCCACCCGAAACGTTCCTGGTTCGGCCTCGGAACCATAGCGAAAATCAAGGATGAAGCAGCGTTTTTAGGCGCTCGCAACGCGCTTTTCTTCACGGACAAGGGCGTACGGGGCGCAGGCGTGGCGGACATGGCATTGGCTCCCCTCGAGGAGGCCGGTGTCGAGGTAACGATATACGACGAGTGTCCGCCCGAGCCCGCCATCGCCGATCTGGAACGAGCGTTTGATGAATTCAAAAACGGCGCTTTCGACCTCGTCGTCGGGGTCGGAGGCGGCAGTTCGATGGACATGGCGAAATCCATCGGCGCGTTGCTGGGAAACGACGGCGCGCCCAGGGATTATCTGGGGATAGAACTCGTGCCGAAACCCGGCGTTTCCACCATTTTGGCGCCCACAACAAGCGGAACCGGCGCCGAAGCCACGCCCAACGCCATCTTCTCGGTGCCGGAAGAACAGGTGAAACTGGCCATCGTGAGCACGCACGTCATTCCGTTCGCCGCCATCGTCGACCCGAATCTCACGCTTTCCGCGCCCCCGAAAGTCACCTCCGCCGCCGGTGTGGACGCCTTTACGCATTGCCTGGAAACCTACGTGGCCAGAAACGCCACCCCCTTGAGCGAGATGTACAGCCTGGAGGGCATGAAGCTCATCGCCCGCTCCTTGAGGCGCGTATGCGATGACGGAAGCGACATCGAGGCCAGAACCGACATGGCCCTCGGTTCATACTACGGCGGCGTGGCACTCGCAGGTGCCGGGGCGGGCGCCATTCATGCCTTGGCGTATCCGCTCGGTTCGCGGTTTCACATTCCCCACGGAGTAAGCAACTCACTGATGTTCTCCCACGTCATGAAGGAAAACCACGCGGCGGCGCCGGAGAAATTCGCCCGCATCGCCCGCATCCTGGGCGAATCCACGGATGGCATGTCCGATGCCGAAGCGGCGGCGCTTTCCGTCGGCGCGGTCGAGAAACTCTGTCGTGACTGCGGGGTACCCACCCGGCTCGGCGAAGTGGACATCCCTGCTCACGCCATCCCGGAACTGGCCGAAGCCGCCTTCAAGCTCGAACGTCTGTTAAGCTGCAATCCCAAAGAGCTCACGCTTGAGGAC
The DNA here is from genome assembly GCA_009839615.1 of Nitrospinota bacterium. Lineage (GTDB taxonomy): Bacteria > UBA8248 > UBA8248 > UBA8248 > UBA8248 > Bin107. The sequence goes on along the minus strand of VXPH01000183.1, from coordinate 2,871 downwards.
ATCGAGAGAATCTATCGCGCCGCTGCTTGAAAATGTGCATAAAATCAAACCCTTCGCAAAAGCTGCGCCCGCTGATGGACATCGCCCCCGGCGATATGGTCTGCGTCATGGGCGCCGGCGGCAAGGCCACGCTCATGAAGCGGCTCATCCGGGAGATGCTCGATGAGCCGTTTCCCGTCATCATCACCAGTACAACGAATCTCCACGCCCTGGGCGGCGAAGACGCGCCGCCGGTGCTGTTGAGCGAGGCGGGACGCGCCGAGTTGCAATCCGCCGCTCAGGACTGGTCGGGGCGCGGTGCGGTCGTCTGGGTAGAGAAAAAACTGCCCCAGAATATGTTTCGCGGCCTCGAGGCGAGCCAAGTGGAAGCGCTGCACACCTCGGGTTTTGACGGCGTGATGGTCGTGAAAACCGACGGCGCCAGGAAACGGCTCATCAAGGCTCCCGGGCCGGGTGAACCGGTCATACCCGTAGGGGCGACACATTGCGTACTCGTGTTGGGACTCGCTGCAATCGGGCGAACAGCGGATGAGGGAATCGTCCATCGCCTGGAAAAAGTTCGCGCCATCGCAGGCTTAGAGGCCGGGGAAGTTATCGGAACACCTCATCTGGCGAAATTGGCTTGTCATCCAGAGAGCTACCAGAGCCGCTTTCCGAACAGCGCAAAGCGAATACTATATCTGAGCCATTGCACTTCCCCAAAAGCCCTCGAGGACGCGCAAGCGATATTCGAGGCCATACCGGACGGCATTTACGATTACCTGCTCACGGGAGATTCCATCGCGGGAAATTTTTACTGCAGGAGAGCAAATCCATGATCGGCGCCGCCGCTATCAGAAAAGCGCTTGAAGCCAGAAAAGATGAAATCATCGATCAAATCGCCCACGTGGTGAACATCGATTCCCCGACTTTTCCCAGCAAGGGAACGAACGCTGTCTCCTCCCATTTCGCTGAAAAATATCGCACCATGGGAGCTGACGTAGAGATGATCCCGGGCACCCATGAAACGGGAGATCATCTTCTGGCGACGTTTCACGGCAAAAGAGAAACCGGCCCCCACATATTATTGATCGGGCATTGCGACACCGTTTTTCCAGAAGGCATCGCAGCGCAAAGACCGTTCACCATGAAAGACGGGATCGCCTATGGCCCCGGGGTGGCCGACATGAAGGGGTGTCTGGTGACATGCCAATTCATGATGGAGGCGCTACTGACTGAGGGCTTCGAGGAATTCGGGAAAATCGGTATTTTATACGATACCGATGAAGAACGCGGGAATCCCTCCTCAAGAAACGTAATAGAACGAATCGGAAAAGACGCCGCTGCCGCGTTGATCATCGAATCGGGCCGCGCGAACGGCTCGACGGTCTCCTCACGGAAAGGGAGCTGCTTCGGAAGACTGCTCGTAAGCGGCGTATCGGCCCATGCGGGCGTCGACCCTGAAAAAGGCAGAAGCGCCGTACACGAACTCGCCCACCAAATGGTGGCTATTCAGAAACTCGAGCGCGAAGGAGGGACCGTCAACATCACCGGCCTCTCGGGAGGGCACAGGCCGCACATCGTGGCGGACGAGGCTTCCTGCCACGTCGAGGTACGCGCGGAACGACAAGCGATTTTCGATTCCATGACGGATGAGTTGCGCCGCATTACTTCCAGCCCCCATATCGAGGGAACACGTTCGGAATTCCAGATACTGGGGGGTAGACCCGTCATGGAATTCAACGCCGAAACGGAAAAGCTCGTCTCCATCGCGGCGGAAATCGCCGAGGACGCGGGCGTCGAATTTATGCACGCTCCCAGCGGCGGGGGATCCGACGGAAATTATCTCTCCCCGCTCGGGGTCGCCGTTCTTGATGGACTAGGACCCGTAGGTGGAAATTTGCATACGGACGAGGAATACCTGGAGCTCGAATCGATCGCCCCGAGAGGCGCGTTACTCGGGGGGTTGATAGAAAGGCTATCTACAAAATGAGGCGCTTATCAAGAGTCCTCAATCTTCCAAAGGAATTCCAATCTCCGATCGGGGTTTAGGCCCTGCGACCACATTACCTCTCACCAACTCTTCTATTCTTTCATCACTCCACCCTAGAGTTTCGGACAACACTTCGCGTGTATGTTCCCCGTGCAAAGGGGCCGGCCCTTGCACCTTGCCCGGATGCTCGGAAAATTTCGGGGGAACACCGGTAGTGTTCATTTTACCCAGAAGCGGATGTTCCGTTTCCACCACCATCTCTCTGTGGCGAACCTGCTCATCCTCGAGCGCTTCGCCGACATCATAAACCGGGCCGCAGGGAATCCCTTTTTCCTCCAGTAATTTCAGCCACTCATTCCCGTTTCGTCTGCAGAGATACCGCTCCAATATGGGGATGAGCTGATCGCGATTTTTCGCGCGGCTTGGAATGTCGACGAACCTCGGATCATTTGCAAGCTCAGGGGCCTCAATGATGTCACAGAAATAACCCCAGAACCGATCACTCGTGACACCGATGATGATTTCCTTATCCTTGGCTCTAAGCGCCTGATAGGGGACGATTTGAAAATGGGCCGAACCCCACCGCTCGCTCATGCTGCCATCCATGAAATAGCAGCCGCTCAGGTTGGTGAGCAGCGACACGCTGCTGTCCAGAAGAGACAGATCAATGTATTGCCCCCTGCCCGTCTTCTCCCTAGCGAACAATGCGCTGCTTACGCTATAAGCCGCCCACATACCCGCCGTGAGGTCGCTGAGCGGAACCCCGGCCTTGCAAGGTCCGCCGTCCGGTTCGCCCGTTGCGCTCATGATGCCGCTCATCGCCTGGCCGACGATGTCGAAACCCGCGCGTTCCCGATAAGGGCCCGTCTGCCCGAAGCCGGAGACGGACACGTATATCA
>VXPH01000079.1 GCA_009839615.1 Nitrospinota bacterium | reverse complement strand
GAGGACACACAGGTCCTCCCCTACGCAATACGCGATGGGGTTGTAGGGGCGGACCCATGTGTCCGCCCGCTCTTGAAAACAGGGTTATTCATCAACCCCGCGCGCGCCTTAGAACGTGGTGACGCCGCCTTCGATGCCGAACAGTCCGGGTATCAGGCCGTGGAAGTAGTAGACGTCGAGCAGCACGAGGCCGAAGAAGAGCGCGATGAAGATGAGAATCAGGCCCGCCACGAAGCACGGTATCTGGGCGATGGCGGAAAAGACGCTTCCGATCCCGCCTTTTTTGAGCGGATAGCCGCAGTGCGGGCAGGTTCTGGCTTCGGTGCTCAGGAGCCCCCCGCATTCGGGGCAGTTCAGGAGCGACATCTTAGCGCGCCTCGGTGATCGCGCGTAAGAATTCGGGCGCCTCGATGGATGACGTGTCGATGTTGGCGGGGTCCTCGCCCATGTAGACTTTCTTGATGGCGGCGCGCACGATCTTGGCCGAGCGCGTCTTGGGCAGCGCCTCGACGAACTTGACCTCATCGGGGCGCAGGCTCTTGCCGAGATATTTGACGGTCTCTTCCTTGAGGTCGTCACGGAGCGCGTCGCTCGGCTCATGGCCTCCGACCAGCACCACGAAACAGCAAATGCCTTCGCCCTTGATGGGGTGGGGCGCGCCGATGACGGCGGCCTCCACCACGGCGGGGTGCCGGATGAGGGCGGCCTCGACCTCGGCGGGCCCCACGCGCTTGCCCGCGACGTTGATGGTGTCGTCCGAGCGCCCGAAGAGATACCACTGCCCGTCCGGGTCCAGGCGCGCCCAGTCGCCGTGGTACCAGACGTCCGGCCAGCGGGAGAAATAGGTTTCGAGGAAGCGCGCATCGTCTTTCAGGAACCCCTTGGTCATTGAGGGGACGGGCTGTTTGAGCACGAGGTGGCCGATCTCCCCGCGCACGGGCTTGCCCTCCTCGTCGAACACGTCGGCGTCCGAGCCCAGGGCCGGGCCGCCGAGCGAGCAGGGCGTGAGCGGAACGATGGGGTAGGGCTGGAGGATGCAGCCGCAAAGCTCGGTGCCGCCCGATATGTTCATGACGGGGCACCGCCCGCCGCCCACCTTTTCGAAATACCACATGTAGGATTCCGGGTCCCATGGCTCGCCCGTCGAGCCCAGCACGCGCAGGGATGAGAGGTCGTGTTTTTCCACCCATTCGTTGCCCGCGCTGATGAGGAGCCGCACGGCGGTGGGCGAGACGCCGAAGATGGAGACCTTGTGATCGCTCGCGAGCTTCCAGAGCCTGTCCGGCTCGGGCCAGTTGGGCGCGCCCTCGTAAATCAGATACGTCCCGCCCCCGAACTGGACGCCAATCATCTTCCAGGGACCCATCATCCAGCCGATGTCCGTCACCCAGAAGAGGACGTCCGAATCGCGCAGGTCCATGCAGTAGCGGATCTCCTTGGACACGTTCAGCATGCAGCCCGCGTGGGTGTGCACCGAGCCTTTCGGCTTTCCGGTGGTGCCCGAGGTGTAGATGATGAGGGAGTGGGCCTCGGCGGGCAGTCGCTCGGTTTCGGCTTCATCGGACTGACCGCCTACGAAATCATCCCAGTCGACGTCGCGCCCCGCCTGCATGGGGACGTCCGTATCGGTTCTCCGGAAGACCACGACCTTCTCGACCCGGGTTCCCAGGCTCAGGGCCTTGTCCATCAGGGCCTTCACGCCCACTTCCTTGCCCCGGCGCATCCCGCCGTTCGAAGTGAAGACGAGCCGGGCGTCGGCGTGCTCCAGACGCTCGGCGACGGCCTCGGGGCCGAAGCCCGAGAAGATGGGAATCGCCACGACGCCGATCTTGAGGCACGCGAACATGGCGAACACCGTCTCGGGCAGCATGGGCATGAAAATGCCCGCGCTGTCGCCGGGCCGCATCCCCATCCCGCGCATGGCGTTCGCGAGGCGGCAGACGTGCGCGTTCATCTCGGCGTAGGTGTAGCGGCGCACCTCGCCGCCGTCGCCCTCCCAGATGAGGGCCGTCCTGTCGCGCCTGGGGGTCGTGAGATGCCTGTCGATGCAGTTGTGGACGATGTTGAGCTCGCCGCCGATGAACCATTTCGTCCAGGGCAGGCCGCCCGATGCGTCCATGATCTGGTCATACGGCCTGTACCAGGAGACGCCCATGTCCTTTTCGATGGCCGACCAGAAGCGGCCCACGTCTTCCCGGAAATAATCGATCAGCGCCTCGTAGCTCGCAAGCCCCTGTTTCTTCATGAAGCGGGCGACGTTCGAGTTCTCGAGAAAATCCTGGTTCGGCCGCCAGATGATTTCTTCGGGCATCGCTACACCGCCTCTTTGATGGCGTCCAGGTGCGCGGGGTTTTCGAGCGAGTTGAAATCCATGTGATCCACCGGCTCGCCGAGGTAGACCTTCTTGATGGCGTTTCGCACGATTTTGGCCGATCGCGTCTTGGGCAGGGCCTTGACGAAGCGCACCTCATCGGGCCGCAGGCTCTTGCCGAGGTATTCCACCGCCTGATCCTTCAACTCCTCGCGCAGGGCGTCGCTCGGCTCGAAGGAATCGTGCATGACGACGAAGCAGGTGAGGCCCTCTCCCTTCACCGGGTGGGGCGTTCCCACGACGGCGGCCTCGATGACGCCGGGGTGCTTGATGAGTTCGGATTCGATCTCGTTCGGCCCCACGCGCTTGCCCGATACCTTGATGGTGTCGTCGGACCGCCCGTAGAGATACCACAGCCCCTGCTCGTCCACCTTGGCCCAGTCGCCGTGGTACCAGACGCCCTGCCAGCGCGAGAAATAGGTCTCGAGGTAGCGCTCCGGCTCCTTCCAGAAGCCGTTGGTGAGCGAGGGGATGGGCTGCTTGAGCACGAGGTGGCCCACCTCGCCGCGAATCGGTTTTGCGTCTTCGCCGAACACGTCGGCGTCCGTGCCCATGGCGGGCGCGCCCAGCGTGCAGGGGCTTAAGTCCATGACGGGCAGGGGCTGCAACAGGCAGGCGCCGATCTCCGTGCCGCCCGATATGTTCATGACGGGGCACCGCCCGCCGCCCACTTTATCGAAATACCACATGTAGGATTCGGGGTCCCACGGTTCGCCCGTGGAGCCGAGTACGCGCAGGGAGGAGAGGTCGTGTTTTTCCACCCATTCATCGCCCGCGCTTATCAAGACCCGCACCGCCGTGGGCGAGAGTCCCAGGTGGGTGACGCCGTTCTTGGAGATAATCTGCCAGAGGCGATCCGGCGCGGGGTGGTTCGGCACGCTCTCATAGAGCTGACACGAATGGCCGTTGAAGTGCGAGCCCACGAGTTCATAGGGCGCCATCACCCAGCCGAAGTCCGTCACCCAGAAGACCGTGTCGCCGTCGCGCATGTCGAGGCAGTACTTGAGTTCGCGCCCCGGGCCGCTCATGAGCCCTGCATGGGTGTAGACGGTGCCCTTGGGCTTGCCGGTGGTGCCCGAGGTGTACATGATCATCGAGACGGCGTCGGCGGGAAGGCGCTCGGTCTCGGCTTCCGGGGATTGCCCCGCCACGAAGTCATCCCAGGTGACGTCGCGCCCCTCCTGCATGGGGACATCATCGCCCGAGCGCGTGAGGACGACGACTTTCTCGACCTTCGTGCCGCGCGCAAGCGCCGCGTCCGCCGTACCCTTGAGCGGCACCTTCTTGCCCCGGCGGACGGCGCCGTCCACGGTGAAGAGGATGCGCGCCTCCGCGTGTATCAACCGCTCGGCCAGACCCTCGGGGCCGAAGCCCGAGAATACGGGCAGCACGGCCACGCCGGTCTTGAAGCACGCGTACATGACGATGGCGGCTTCGGGCACCATGGGGAGGAACACGCCCGCCACGTCGCCCGGCTTGAGACCCATATCGCGCATGGCGTTCGCGAGGCGCGAAACTTCCGCCGAGAGTTCGGCGTAGGTGAACGAGCGGACTTCTCCGCCGTCGCTCTCCCAGACGAGAGCGGTCTGATCGCGGCGCCCGCCCTCCAGGTGGCGGTCGATGCAGTTCAGCACCAGGTTCGTTTCGCCGCCGATGAACCACTTCGCCCAGGGGAAGCCGCCGCTCAGGTCGAGAAGCTCATCATAAGGCCTGTACCATTCGAGCCCCATGTCTTCGAGCACGACCTCCCAGAAGCGGCGGATGTCCTCGACCGACCACTTGAGGAACTCGCGGTAATCGGTGATGCCGAGCTTTTTCATCAACCTGGCGACGTGGCTGTTCGTCAGGAAATCCTCGTTCGGCCGCCAAATGATGTCAGAAGCGTTCACTTGCCTTTACCCTCCGCTATTTTCTGGCGTTATCGTTTGTCCATATCTTCATGTCGCCGGAGACGTACTCGTCCACCACGCCCCACTTGCCGGCCTCGATCTTTTCGGGCGGCTCATGCTTACCTGCCGCCACATCTTCGACGAACTGCGCCATCCGCCCGATAATGGAAATATCCTCGCACGGGTCGGTATGGCCCGAGCAGACGAACCTCGCGTCGTTCTCTTCGGCGATCCGCTGGAGCCTTCGCATCGAGGGCCCGTACTCGGACAGAACGGCGGTCGGCACCTGGATGAACAGCGGCTGGCCGGGCTTCACCAGATCGCCCGTGATCAGGACGCGCTCGCGCTCGTCATAGAGCGAGATGCTGCACGGCGAGTGGCCCGGCGTGTCGTATACGTGGATTTTCCTGCCGCCGAGGTCGATGACGTCGCCTTCCTGCACCGCCCAGCCGAACTTTCCGGGCGGTATGGTGAAGGTGTCCGGATCGAACCCCTCGGGGAAGGGTTTGCCATCCCAAGTCTGCACGAAATCCCGGCAGCCCGCCGTGTAGTCGTTCGCGAGCTTGTCCTTCCCGTTGGGATGGACGCCCACCGACTCCCACTCGTGGACGGCGCCCACGTGGTCCCAGTGCGTGTGTGTCAGGACGTGCTCCACGGGCAGATCGGTTATCGACTCGCAGAGTCTGCGCACCCTGCCCACGCCGATGCCGCCGTCGAGCGAGAGGGCCTTCTCCCCGCCCACGAGCAAGAACATGTTCCACCGCCCCGCCTCCCCCAACTGATAGGTGTCGGGCGCGAACTCGATGACGTCGTACCAGCCTTGCGTGTCCATGGCGTCTTTTTCCCGGAATTACTTTCTCGCGTGGTCCTGGATCCACACCTTGACGCGGGGGAAGACGTACTCGTCCACCTCGCCCCACGCGCCGCCGTCCACCTTGGCGGGCGGGTCGTACTTGCCCGCTTCGAGGTCCTCCATGTTCTGCGCCAGCTCGCCGATGATGGAGGGGTCCGGGTAGGGGTCGGTGTGGCCCGAGGTGATCCAGCGCACCTCGTTCTCCGCGGCGACTTTCTCGAGCTTGCGCAGCGAGGGCGCGTAGTCGGAGAGCACCGCCGTGGGCACCTGGAGGAAGAGGTACTCCTCGCAGCGGATCAGGTCGCCCGATACGAGAATCTTCTCGCGCTCATCATAGAGCGAGATGCTGCACGGCGAGTGTCCGGGCGTCTCGTAAACGTGGAACTTGCGGTTGCCCAAGTCGAACGTGTCGCCCTCTTGAAGCGTCCAGCCGAACGTGGCGGGCTTGATGCCGTAGGCGTCCTCGTCGAACCAGTCGGGGAAGGCGTTCCCGTTGTTCTTCCACATGTTCACGAAGGCCTGTTCGAGCTTGGAGTGATCGTTGGCGATCAGGTCCTTGCCGACAGGGTGGACGCCCACGCTGTCCCACTGCGAGGCCGCGCCCACGTGGTCCCAGTGCGTGTGGGTGAGGATGAAGTCGATGGGCTTGTCGGTGATGCTCTCGTAGAGTTTCCGCAAATTCGCGACCCCGATGCCGCCGTCGATGGCGACCGCCTTCTCGTCACCTTCTAAGAGGAGCATGTTGAACCTGCCGCCCTCGGTGATCTGGTAGCTGCCCGGTGCGAAATTGTTGACGGAATACCAGTCCTGGGTTTCCATGGATGCGCCTTTCTGCTTGAGGGATAAAGAATTCGTTTGTCTTATCGTACAGGGACGCTTCCGCCCCCGCCATCCGTACGATTGGATGGCCCTAATCTAGCC
>VXPH01000009.1 GCA_009839615.1 Nitrospinota bacterium | reverse complement strand
GCCGGCACCTCACCCCATGACGGCAAATGCGCGCAAGTGCGGGGAGTTGCGGGCGCATTCCGCGTTATCGGCGTTATCCGGGGCCTTTCGCGGCGCTCATACGGACGCCGGATTGACATTTTGTCAGGCCCGCGCCGCCTGTTCCCGAAAAATAGTCAAATGTTGAGGCCTCGCGAAAGAGACCGAAAGGCGCTTCCCCGGGGACCTCCGCGCTGAGCATGCTCTATATCCTGTTGAAATAATTATGGTTATTCGTAGATTCGATTTTTCGGTGGCAAATATCCCGCTTTGGTATGATTATTGCTTTATTTGAGGGTGTGAACCTTTTGCCCGCTATGGGCGCCTTTAATAGAGGAGCCTTTTCTCCCCGGTGGTCAGTTGAAGGGTCCCCCGATGCTGATTCACTGACATCTCGCCGATAGATTCGCCTTGATTGGCGGATTCCTTCCTGCATGGGGCATGTCTTTCGGGGCGTGCCCCAAGTCTTTATTTATCAAGGAGTTGATCGAGAAGGGCGGGCGCCTCCCGGAGGGTGCGTAGGGTCAGGTCACTGGGAACCGAGGAGCACTCCGCCAGGTGGACGGACAGCATCCCCGCCGCTTTGGCCGCCATCATGTCGTACTTGCCGTCCCCGATGACGACGCATCTTCCGGGCGATACGCCGATGGCCTCCGCACCCGCGAACATCGGCCTCGGGTCCGGCTTCCAGCAACCCATATCCCGGGTGATCAGGACCTCGAAAGAGACGTTGATCTTCTTCACCATTTTCAGGACGTGCCGCTCCGCGTTGTTCGTCACGACACCGAAGGGGATGCTTCTCCTCCTCAGGTAGGCGAGCAATTCATGCGCGCCGTCGCTGGCCTCGGCTTTATCGGCAGCCATAAGCTCATGTTTTTCAAGGATATCCGATATTTCACGCGCGCGATCGGGAGAGAGCGTGGGGAGGTGGTCCAGAATGGATACCTCCCCGTCGGCCAGACCCATCTCCTCTTTCATGGCGGGCCAGTCGAAGGCGGGTTTCGTGAGCGTGCCGTCAAAATCGAGCAGCACGCCCTCCATGGCTCGTTTCAATTTTCCTTCCTCACAGCACTCTTGAAACTTCATCGGAATCAAAGCGTTTCAGGGGAGAGGTTTCATCTCCGCGCCGAATCGTGATTCCCGATTCTGGCGCGCATAACCTGCCGATGCGGACGCCCATCGCGCCTGTCTGTATGAGCGTTTCCCGCACGATTTCTTCTCCTTCGGCCGGAACCGCCAACAAGAGCGCTCCCGACGTGATGACGCCCAAGGGGTTGAGATTCAAAGCCTTACAAATCGCTCCACCTTCGACGGATATGAGAATATCACTCTCCTCCACGATTGCTCCCAGGCCTGCCGCCCCCGCCATTTCGTGGATGCCGGTGGCGAGCCCTCCTTCGGTGGGGTCGTGCATGGCATGTACGCGACCTGTTCCGGCCGCCGCCAGAGCTTGCGCCACCACGCTGATGCCGGGAGATTCCAGGTATCCCTTCGCATTCTCCAGTATTTCGACATCCATCATGCTTTTCAGAAAATCGTATTTCGCATCCGCCAGGATCGCCGTTCCCTCAACAGGTACGGGACGCGTAAGCAGAATGAAATCATCCGCTTGCGCGCCCCCGCCGCGCACCAGATTCTCCTTGGACACTTCACCCAGCATGTGTCCCGAAAGAATCGGAAATTCCAGTCCCGACGTAATCTCGGTATGCCCGCCGCATAAGGTAACGCCCAAATCAGTGCAAGCATCTCCCACCTCTTTCCAAATACGGCTTATCATCGCCTCGTCAGCGCGCCCTTCGGGCAGAAGCAAGGTCATCAGGAACCACAAAGGCGTAGCGCCCATACAAGCAATGTCGTTCGCGTTCACGTGTACGGCATAGCGGCCGATATGGTTCTCCACAAACGTGATGGGGTCAGATTTCGCGACGAGACAGCGGTCTCCCATGTCGATGACGGCCGCGTCTTCTCCAACCTGTGGACCCACGATGAGGCGCGGATGCGAACTCGTGTTCTCGAGCAGAGCGCCCAGTACATCCGGCGGAAGTTTACCCACTGGAAACGGAGGCTGTTTTACCATTTTCTTGCCATCAGGATGAGGCTTTTCATATCAAGCGCACAATGCGTTTTCATGTTGACGCCCGGGTTGGGGCGTTTTAGAATCCCGGCTTCCCGATAAAGGCATGGAAACGCTTGCCTTTCCGGGAAATGAGCCGATAAGGAACAACCCCTGGTTGTCCGTTGATTGCTCCACGTACTGCCACGGTAGCTCAGTCGGTAGAGCAGAGGACTGAAAATCCTCGTGTCGGCGGTTCAATTCCGTCCCGTGGCACCATAAACCCTTTCGCTCGCGTCAATCCGTGTCCGTGATTCCTTCCAGTTGGATGCTTTTTCCGTTCAGCTCAACCGTGCTCGTGAGCGGAACCGCCGTCTGAATCATCTGTTCGGCATAGCAGCCCTGTTTCGCCAACCGGATGATGTTCAGGATTTTCTCTTCCGCCTCGCTCGATTCCACCTGGAAGTGCGTACGCACTCTTCGGCACCCTGAGTTCACGTCACCCTTGAGGACGGAACCTTTCAGATAATAATCGAATTCCACGCGACAGGTGGCCTTCTCGAAGGAGGTTTTCGTCATATGGGCGTACCGCCCAAGCTGGGTCAACAGTCAGAAGCCGACCCCCATGGCGATGTACGTGAGAGGCTGGGGATACCTGTCCTCCCCACCGATGCGGGGCGGTTCGTCGCTGAATACCTCGAAGTGCCGGAAGCGCCCGATTTTGAGCTGCCCGTCGTCCATCGTCTCCGTCTCGGCGAGCATGGTGATCTCGTAACCGTCTTTGGGAAGTTCGGGCTTGTCGATCGGCCGCTCGCCGGGCACGGTGCTCTCATGCCAGGGGTAATTGATGCTCTCCACCATGTAGTCTGTCCTCCAGAGTTTGAGTGCGAATGATTATATTCCCATAAGTGGTTGTTTATATATATGTTATTCCCATTTCAGCACAAGCAAATAGCCTTCTTTCGGAATCTGGACGAGCGGCTCCAGGCCCTCCTCTTTCTTGTGCATCTGGATGGTTTTGAGGTGCGCGTACGCCTCCCAGAGCATGTGGCGGAACGTGTACTCGAGGTTGAAATGGAACAGCTCCGCATCTTCGGGGTCGATCCACACGCCGGTGCGGTGGGCCTTGAGGGTGACGTTTTCGCGCCACCGGCGCACGTCCTCGCCGGTGCCGGGCTGTATCTTGCCCTGTGGCACGCGCTCGGTGATATGTCTCCCGTCGCGTATGGACTCGGTCGTCTCGGCTCCCAGCACCTCCCAGGCGAGGGCGAACGAATCCCGCATGACATTGATAAGCTCTTGAATTTGCGGGCAATACTCCTCTTTCATCATTCGCCCATCGAAGCGCTCGAACAACGCCTCATCTCGTGGGAGCGCATCGCCGAAGAGAATCGCGCCCCAGCGGATCAGAAGCCACCGGTAGGGCAGGGACGCCACGTGGCTCACCTGATCCTGGATGGACCACAAGCCCCAGCTCTTCTCCTCTCTCGTTCTGCGCAAAACCTCCTCGGAGAGGCCTCGCGTTTCTTCCCCATATAATTCAACGACTTGCGGGAATTCGGGGAACATCGCGTGCGCTGGATTCTCTCGGTCCCCCATCTTCTGGATTCCTCCGGTCGAACGTGCAATTCCCCGCATTTCCGCGCATTTGCGGTTATCGCGGGAGCAGCGGGCCATGGCAAGATTCCCCTGCGCCCGGATTTCGCGGCGTCTGTTCGACCCTCTCAAAATGATTCATTTATTTATCGAAAAACCCCGTCAATTTATCGAATTTTATATGAATTTATCGAAATTTTCAGAAATTCATTTTCCGTGTCGAGTTCTTTCCGAAGCGACACCATACCCGACCCGGAACTTCGCCGCCACGGGCAAATGCGGGGAAATGCGCACATCGGCCACCGGCGATGATTCAATCCCGACCGGTGAAGCGGGGACTGCGCCTCCCCGGTACAGGAAATCGCGCAGCACGCCAACCCTTCAGGATACTTCAGGGGCCCCGGTCTCCCACGACCGTAAATGCAGGAAAATGCGGCGGTGACTTTCGCCTTGTTTGAACCGCACCTGATCCTTAATTTCATCGGTATGGCGCTCCCGGCGTTGGTGATAGTGTGGCAAACTCTCGGGAGAAGGCAGGCGAATCGGGAGGCCGCTCGAAGTTCGTGGATATGGCTGAACCAATGCTCCGTGGAGGATATATCGGTTGTTCACGTTAGGCGTCGACATCGGTGGCACGTTCACCGACCTGGTGGCTATCGACCCCGAGCGCGGCGAGGTGCGGACGGGAAAGATCCCCTCGGTTTCGGACGAGCCCGCAGGCGCCATCCTGGCGTGTCTCCAAGACCTCGGGCTCGAAGGCGAGGAACTGGACCGGATGATTCACGGAACCACCGTCGCCACCAATGCGCTCCTGGAGCGGCGCGGCGCCGTGACGGCGCTGGTGACCACGCGCGGGTTCCGGGACGTGGTCGAAATCGGCAGATGCCGCCGGCTGGTCGAGGGCGGCATGTTCCACATCGGGTTCCGCCGCCCGCCGCCCCTGGTTCCCCGAAACCTTCGCGAGGAGGTGGACGAGCGCATCCGGGCGAACGGCAGCGTCGAGGCCTCGCCCCGGCCGGAAGAGTTCGCGCGAGTCGTGGAGAATTTGAAGCGAGAAGGGGTCGAGGCGGTGGCGGTATGTTTTCTTCACGCCTACGAGAACCCGGATCACGAGGAAGCCGTCGGGGAGTGGTTGCGGGACAAGCTCGGGCCGGATGTCTACGTCTCGCTCTCAAGCGCCGTGAACCCCCAGTACCGCGAGTTCGAGCGGTTCTCCACGACTGTGGTGAACGCCTATGTCGGTCCGGCGGTGGGGCGGTATCTCTCGAAACTCAGGGACGGCGATATCGGGAAACTGGACAACGCGAACATTTACATCATGGGTTCGGCGGGCGGCGTGATGGATATCGACACGGCGGAGGACTTTCCGGTACGCACCATCTTTTCAGGCCCAGCCGGCGGGGTTACCGCGGGGCGCTTTATCTCCGAGGAACTCGAACTGCCGAACCTCATCACCTGCGATATGGGCGGAACGAGCGCGGACGTCGCCCTCCTCCTCCGGGACCGGATTCTTTATGCCGGGGAGACCATTATCTCGGGCGTACCCGTCCGCGCCGCCCAGCTCGAGATAAAAACCGTCGGCGCGGGCGCCGGGAGCATCGTGTGGGTCGACGTCGACGGGGCGCTTTGCGTGGGTCCCAGGAGCGCGGGTTCCTCACCGGGTCCCGCCTGTTACGGATTCGGGGGAGAAGAACCCACCGTCACCGACGCGAACGTCATCCTGAACCGAATCGGAGACGGCGCCCTTCTCGGCGGGAAAATACGGGTGGACGCCTCGCTGGCGCGCGCGGCGATGGACCCATTGCGGGACAGGCTGGATTTCGGCTCGCTCGAGGAGCTGGCCGAAGGGGCGCTTAAAATTCTCGTGGCCCGGACGGTGCGGCTCATCCGCGAGATCTCGCTGGAGCGGGGATTCGACCCGCGCGAATTCGCTTTCGTGGCCTTCGGCGGAGCGGGGCCGATGCACGCCGCGGCCATCGCGGATGAACTCGATATCGAGACGGTCGTGATTCCGGCTCACCCGGGGAATTTTTCCGCCCTGGGACTCGTGATGGCGAAGATGCGCCGGGATGCGAGCGCCACCTACCTCGAACGCTCCTCCTCGCTCGATTTGGCGGACTTGCGCGGGCGGCTCGCAGAGATGGCGGAGGGCGTCGAGAGTCGCCTCCTTGCCGACGGCGTGCGGGAGGAAAGCATCTCCCTGTCGATTTTTCTGGAGATGCGCTGTCTCGGGCAGGCTCACGAGATACCCGTTCCCTTGGGGTCGTCTCCGGAGCGGGTGAATCGGCCGGCCATCGAGGGCGCCTTTGATAAGATTTATGCCGAGCGCTACGGCCGCAACCCGGACCCCGCGACAGAATGGGAGGTCATCTC
>VXPH01000050.1 GCA_009839615.1 Nitrospinota bacterium | reverse complement strand
AGGCAGGGGGAGGTCGAGCGGGCAGGGCTTTTTCAACAACCCCGAATCGAGACAGGTTGACCCCGGAATTGCGGTGGTGGCATGATTATTAGCCAGTTGCCTGGCGCAAGAAGGCTCAAAAGTTACAGGGATATTTGAGCGCAGACTGCTGACTCTTATCCTCCTTTCGGCTCATCCAGCGAACGCCCGGACGAGGAACCGAACACATGGCGACTCAATTACTTCTCCTCGATGAAAGCCTCCTGGTGCAGCGCGTCGTGGAATTGGCCTACAGGGATAAGGGAGTCGACGTCCAGATAGCGGAGAATGCGGACGAAGCGCTTGAAATGGCGGAGAATGCGGCGCCGGACATCGTCGTCGCGAGCCTGGACATGGAGGGTTCCGACGGCCTGGGATTCTGCCGCCGCCTGCGCGAAAAACCGGATTTATCCCAAATCCCCCTCCTCGTTCTAACGAGCACGCGCAACAGCGTCAGTGATGAAGAAATCCAGGAAGTAGGCGCGGTGGCGAACATCGAAAAACCGTTCAAGCCGGTGGTGTTTACGGACGAAGTGGAGCGCATCATCGGCCCCGGACATAGCGAATCGACACCGGAGCCCGAAGCGCAGGCGGAACCCGATTCCCCGGGTACAGGAATGACGGAATCGCCCTCCTCTCCAGGAGACGCCTTAGCGGAAGAAATGGAAGCATCTCCCGCCGAAGCGGAAGGCGCGGAACCTGCAAGCGATGAGGAGCAAGTCCCCGCTTCCGATGCCCCGCTCGCCCTCGATAGCGAAACGCTCGCTCCCATCATCGGCAAGCATCTGGAAGAGGCCGTAGAAAAAATTGCCCCCACGTTGCTCCGCCACATCGAAGAGGCCGTGGCGAAACAGCTCCCCTATATCGTAGAGAAAATCGTCATTCGAGAAATCGAGAAAATCAAACGCGGAGAATAAGTTTTGCTGGAACCACGCTACGACCCGAAAGGGGCCGAAGATCGCTGGTATGCCGAATGGCTGAAGCGCGGGTACTTTCACGGCGCGCCCAGCGAGAGCCACGAGCCCTATTCCATCGTCATCCCGCCCCCGAACGTGACGGGCTCGCTCCACATGGGCCATGCCCTGAACAATACCTTGCAGGACATCCTCATCCGCTGGAAGCGAATGAGCGGCCTGCGGGTCTGCTGGATGCCGGGCACCGATCATGCGGGCATCGCCACCCAGAACGTGGTGGAGCGCCAACTCGCCGAGGAAAACCTCTCCCGCGAATCCCTGGGGCGTGAGAAATTCATTGAGCGCGTCTGGAAGTGGAAAGCCGAGAGCGGCGGAACCATCATCCGCCAGCTCCACCGCCTGGGCGCTTCGTGCGACTGGGAGCGCGAGCGGTTCACGATGGACGAGGGGCTCTCCCGCGCCGTGCGCGAGGCCTTCGTGAGGCTCTACGAAGAGGGACTGATCTACCGCGACAATTATCTGGTGAACTGGTGCCCGAGGTGCGAGACGGCCGTCTCGGACCTCGAAGTCGAACACGAAGAACACGACGGCCACCTGTGGAATTTCCACTATCCGCTCTGGAACGGCGGGGACGGCGTTACCATCGCGACGACGCGCCCCGAGACCATGCTCGGCGATACGGCCGTGGCCGTCCATCCGGACGATGAGAGATACAAAAGCCTCGTGGGCGAGCATCTGCGCCTGCCGCTTCTGGACAGGAAAATCCCCGTCATCGCGGATTCCTTCGTGGACGCCGAGTTCGGCTCCGGCGCCGTGAAGGTCACGCCCGCGCACGACCCGAACGATTTCGAGGCGGGACTCAGAAACGACCTGCCGCAAGTCAACATCCTCACGCCGGATGCGAAGATCAACGAAAACGGAGGCCCCTACGAGGGTCTGGACCGCTTCGAGGCGCGCGAGCGCATCGTCGCCGACATGGAAGCGCAGGGGTTGATGAGGGGGGTGGAGACTCATCGTCACGCCATCGGGGGATGCTACCGCTGCGGCACGGTGGTGGAGCCATATCTCTCGAAGCAATGGTTCGTGCGCGCGAAACCGCTGGCGGAGGAATCGATACGCGCCGTCGAGGACGGGCGAATCAAGATCGTCCCCAAACAGTGGGAGTCCACCTATTTCGAGTGGATGCGCAACATCAGGGACTGGTGCATCAGCCGCCAGATCTGGTGGGGCCACCAGATACCCGCCTGGTACAACGACGAGACGGGGGAAGTTTTCGTTTCGCGCGAAGATCTGGACGATCCGAACCTGAGACGCGAGACCGACGTGCTCGACACCTGGTTCAGTTCGGCTCTCTGGCCCTTCTCGACGTTCGGGTGGCCGGACGACAATGAAGACCTGAAATACTTCTACCCCACGTCCGTTCTCGTCACAGGCTTCGACATCATCTTCTTCTGGGTGGCGAGGATGATCATGACGGGGCTCAAGTTCATGGACGATGTCCCCTTCCACGACGTCTACATTCACGCCTTGGTGCGCGACGAGCAGGGACACAAGATGAGCAAGACGCGCGGGAACATCATCGACCCGCTCGAGATCATCGAGGAATTCGGCACGGATTCGCTGCGCTTCACACTCACCGCCATGGCCGCCCAGGGGCGCGACATCCGCCTCTCCACCGAGCGAATCGCCGGGTACCGGAATTTCTGCAACAAAATCTGGAACGCCGCCCGCTTCACGCTCATGAACCTGGGCGATAGCGTTCCGCCCATGCCGCCGAGAGAAGACCTCTCTCTCGGGGACAGATGGATACTGAGCCGCCTGAACGGCGTGACGCGCCAGGTGGACGAAGCGCTCGAGGAATACCGCTTCAACGACGCCGCCCTCGCGCTCTACCACTTCACCTGGCATGAACTGTGCGACTGGTACCTGGAAGTCATCAAGCCCGCTCTCACCTCCGGGGAGGGCGGCGACGCCAGCCGCGCCGTGCTCGCCGAGGCGCTCGAGCGCACGCTGCGGCTCCTGCACCCGATCATCCCCTTCATCACCGAGGAGATATGGCAGAAACTCCCGAACCGCATGGGCGAGAGCATCATGACGGCCGAATGGCCGGAGCCGCAGGACGGCTGGGACGACGCGCAAGCGGAAGCGGAATTTGAGGCCCTGATGGACATGATCGGCGGCATCCGGAACATACGGGGCGAGCTCAACATTTCCCCCAACAAGGAGATGCCCGCTCACATTGAAATACAAGATCCCCAGATACTCGGCGTCATCATGCGCGAAGCCGAATGGATACGGAGACTGGCGAGGATAGAACCCGACTGGAATGTCTCCCTTAAAGTTGAACGTCCCAAAGCGTCGGCTAATACCGTATTCAGCTCAGGGCAGGCGTTCGTGCCCATCGGCGGACTCATCGACGTCGAAGAGGAACTCAAGCGCCTTCACAAGCAAATCGCCGACGCGGACGATGCGATATCGGGCCTCGAGAAAAAGCTCGCCAACCCCGCTTTCATCGAGCGCGCGCCCGCCGAAATCGTGAAAAAGGACAAAAACCGCCTGCGCGAGACCGTGGAGCGCGCGGAAAAACTCCGCGAGAGCGCAGAGCGCATCGCAGGGCTTCAGGACTAGATGCCCCCCACCGGCGCCGAGGAAAAGACGCTCTCATGGCGGGTGGAAACGGTTAGCGAGACGAGTTCCACCAACGATCTGGTATCGTCCCGCGCGCGGGAAGGCGAGCCGGGCGGCCTCGTCATACGCGCCATCACCCAAACCAGGGGAAGAGGGAGAAGGGGGCGCTCCTGGTTTTCACCGCCGGGGAGCGGACTCTATTTCTCTGCCCTGCTTCGCCCGGGCGGCGAAACCGAAATCTCATCCCTCCTGACGCTTCTGCTCGGCGTCGCCGCCGCGCAAGGTCTGACTGAGGCGACGGGCCTTCGGGTCGGACTCAAATGGCCGAACGACCTGCGGGTGAGGGGCAAAAAAATTGGCGGAATCCTGTGCGAATACCTGGAGCCCCCGAATCAACCCCCCGCCGTCGTCGCAGGGCTGGGCGTGAACCTCACGACGAGCGAAGCCGACTTTCCCCCCGAGGTGCTTGAGTCGGCCTCCTCGGTTCTCCTGTCGGGAGGCGAGGTCCCCGATGCGGAGGGCCTGCTCCACCTTCTTCTTGAGCGCACCGCTTTCTGGTACAAGGAATATGAATCGAGCGGTTTCGGCGCCGTCCGCGATCAGTGGCTCGGGTTGTGCGACAATCTGGGCGAGACGATATCCGTCCACGCCGCGGATGAGACGCTTTACGGGAAGAACAAGGGCATTGACGAGGCGGGCCGCCTGCTACTCGAAAAAGCGGACGGCTCCACCCAGAGGATAACCTCGGGCGAGGTGGAACTCCCATGAACAAAGGCTCCTATTTGCTGGCCATCGACGTGGGCAACACGCAGACCGTCGTGGGGCTTTTCGGCGGCGAAGAACTCGTCTCGAGCTGGCGGCTCGGCTCCGTGGCCCGCCGCACGACGGATGAGCTGGCCATTCTCATGGAAGGCCTGTTCCGGCTCGGGGAACACCAGATGTCGGACGTGGGCCGCGTGGTGATCGCGAGCGTCGTCCCTCCCCTGGGGCCGAATCTCGAGGAGATGGCCATACGCTATTTCGGCGTCAAGCCGCTGGTCGTCGGCCCGGGCATACGGACGGGCATCTCCATCAAGTACGAGAACCCCCGCGAGGTGGGGGCGGACAGAATCGTCAACGCCGTCGCGGGCTATCATCTCTACGGGGGCCCTTTGATCATCGTCGATTTCGGAACCGCCATCACCTTCGACGCGATATCCGCCGAGGGAGAATACCTGGGCGGCGCCATCTCGCCCGGCCTCGGCATCGCTCTTGAGGCGCTCATCGACAAGACGGCCCGCCTCCCCCGGGTCGAAACCGCCGTGCCGCCGTCGGTCATCGGGAAAAACACGGTCCACAGCATCCAGTCCGGCATCGCGTACGGTTATAGAGGCTTGGTGCGCGAAATCGTCGAGCGCATGAAAGCGGAACTCGGGCGCGACACGAAAGTGGTCGCAACGGGCGGGCAGAGCCTGGCCTTTGATGAGGAAAACGGGGTTTTCGACCTGATCAACCCCGACCTGACGTTGCTGGGACTGCGCCTCATCGCCGAGCGAAACCCCTGAGAACGTCCGGCGGCCGGCTCAACGAACGGATACGGCCGCGAAAAAGCGCTACTGGAACGCATCCCGAATCAATTCTTTCGCCTTGGGCTCTCTCCCCGCCCCCGCTTCGAGCAGCACCACGTCGAAGCGGCAGACGGATGATCGCTCCTCGGGATGCGTCATCAGGTAGTGCTGCGCCGCCTGCGCGATTCTGCGCTGTTTCTCGCGGCCCACGGCTTCGGCGCCGCTCAATGACCTGCCCGGCGCGCGGGTCTTCACCTCGATGAACGACAACACCCCGCCTTCGCGCGCGATGATGTCCACCTCGTAGCGCGAGCCCCGGTAGTTCCGCTCGATGATTTCAAAGCCCTGGCGACGCAGGAATTTCACGGCGGCGTCCTCTCCGATTTTCCCGCTCTCGCGGCTCATAACGTCTTCATGCTCCGACCACCGCCGGCACGCCCCGGAACGTGCGCCGGTGGATACGGCAGGGGCCGTATCGTTCGAGGGCGGCCAGGTGATCCCGCGTGGGATAGCCCTTGTGCCTGCCGAAGCCGTAACCCGGAAAACGCTCCTCCATCCGGCCCATCACCCGGTCCCGGTACACCTTGGCGACCACGCTCGCCGCGGCGATGCAGGCGCACCGCGAATCGCCCTTCACCAGGGGGGTCTGCGGGAGTTTGATGGGAATCCCCCTGTTGCCGTCGACGAGTACGTGCGCGGGCGCGAACCCGAGCCCCTCCACGGCGGTCGCCATCGCTCGCAGGGAGGCTTGCAGGATGTTGATCCGCTCGATCTCGCGCGGACCCGCCGCCGCCAGGGCGACGGCGCGCGCTTTTGCGAGAATCTCGGGCAAGAGCGCTTCCCTCTGCCGCGGAGTCAATTTTTTGCTGTCGGCGAGGCCGGCGACCGGATTCCCGGGGTCGAGCACCACGGCGGCGGCCACCACCGGGCCCGCCAGGGG
>VXPH01000093.1 GCA_009839615.1 Nitrospinota bacterium | reverse complement strand
GGGGGGGGTAGGGGGGGTTGCCTTTATGGGGTTCCCCTTTCATGGGGGTTGACTTTGCCCTCTCAGGGACTTTTTTAACCATCCTCGAGAACCGCCCCCTTGCGCGGTGGTTTCGCGCCCTAGTATCATCCGCCGGAATCTTGAGGGAAAACTTTCCGCGTTTGCCGAAACCATGAGGAGAGGAAGATGAGAAAAACCATTCTGGCCGCCGTGATATTCAGCCTTTGCCTCACCCTGGGCGTCGGCGTGAATAAGGCCCGCGCGATGGACGACGCCGTCTCGAAACACATGGTCGCGCAAGCCAAGCTGGCGGCGCACTTCATCGCAGCGGCCGTCAAGGCGGGCATGAGCCAAGCCGAGATCAACGCCGCTCTCGCCAAGGTGGCGAAAGAATCGGCGATCTCGGAATTCTGGGTCAGCGACGAGAAGGGAAAGATTGAATTCACCAACATTCCGGGGATGAGCTTCCAGTTCCCGACCGACCCCAAAGCCAAATCGCAGGCCGCGCCCTTCGCCGCGCTCCTCAGTGGTGCTAAGAAGGTCGTCGTCCAGGGCTTTCAGCCGCGCGAGTTCGACGGCAAATCCTTCAAGTACGTGGGCGTCGCGGGCGTGGACAAGCCCCGCATCGTGCAGGTCGGCGTGGCGGGGGGGAAATAGCGGTTCTGAGTGGGGTTGTTGGAATAGTTTCCTTCTTAGGGGGTAGAGGGGACACCCCACTCGACTGTAAAAGCAACCCCCCCTACCCCCCCTTAACAGGGGGGTAAGAAAAAAAGCCCCCCTGACAAGGGGGGTTGGGGGTTAAACGCGATTGACCCCCGAATCCGCCCCCTGACCGAGCATTGAACGATGAACGATTTGAACAACGAACTTATCGAGCAGATGGCGGCGGAAGCCCTCGACGTCGCGAGCGTCGACAGCGACCCCATGGCGCAGTTCCGCCGCTGGTACGCGCAGGCGAGGAATGCGGGAATCCCCCGTGAGGACGCGATGACGCTCGCCACGGTCGGGCCGGACGGCGCGCCTGCGGCCCGCATCGTGCTGTACAAGGACCTCACAGACCTCGGCTACGCCGAACCCGACTTTCCCTTCTTCACGAACTACGAGAGCGACAAGGGCGAGCAGCTTGCGCGCGACGCGAGGGCCGCTCTCGTCTTCCACTGGAAGCCCCCCGCCCGGCAGGTGCGCGTCGAGGGCGCCGTGGAAAAACTCCCCGAGCGCTTCTCCGACGCCTATTTCGCCACCCGTCCGCGCGCCAGCCGGATAGGCGCGTGGGCGTCGCCACAGAGCCGCGTGGTGCCCTCCCGCACCTCTTTAGAAGATAAAGAGCGCGCCCTGGAAGAAGAATACGCGGGCCGAGACGTGCCGCGCCCTCCCCACTGGGGCGGCTACGTCCTGAAACCGCATACGGTCGAATTCTGGCAGCACCGCGACAGCCGCCTCCACGACCGCGTGCGCTACACGCTGGAGGCGAGCGGTGAGTGGCGCGTCGAGAGGCTTGGGCCGTAGAAAACAAAAAGGCCCCGAAAGTTTCAGGGGCCTCTTGTCGACCGGGCAAGTCCCAATCCTTTGTAGCGAATATAAGAAAATGCGGTTGCGTAGTAAAGTAGATGCCGAAATGATCCTTTGTTTCATAACTAGAGGAAGTCCGAAAAATGCCCATGAAGAACCCGCCCCATCCGGGACCTTCCATTCGCCATGACTGCCTGGAGCCGCTGGGGTTGAGCGTCACCGAAGCCGCGCGGAAGCTCGGCGTGAGCCGAAAACAGCTATCGAGCCTCGTCAACTGTCGTTCGGGCATTTCTCCAGAAATGGCGATCCGGCTGGACAAGGCCTTCGGCGGAGGCGCCGAGGTGTGGCATGGCCTCCAGACGGCCTATGACTTTGCTCAAGCGAAAAATCGAGCGGATAAGAGCAAGGTTGAGTTGAAAAAGTAAAAATACGATTTTGAAACTTGGGAGATATACTTTTGCCAATCTATGATATTTATGCGAGACGAAAGCGCAGTGCAGAGCAAACAGAACCCGATGTGTATCAATACAAGGAAATCCCTGGTTCTGTGCGAGTTCAGTTACAGCGTATTTTCAGCAAATCTATCGGCACAGAAAATCAAATCTGGAGCAAAATACGCGAAATACTCGCACAGGAGTTGGGAAGAGATTCACTTGCTAATCAACGTTATCCACAAGATGACTGTCTTAGATTCTTGCGAACAGAACAAAATATCGATCACTGGCTGAGTCTAGTAGAGATTTTAACTGAATATATTGATACAGAATGTCGTAACTACGACTACTATAAACGAAAATCCGAAAAAATTAGACAAGGTGCAGAAGATGCAATAAAAGAACTGAACTTCCGATTTAGAGAAGCCAAACTAGGTTATCAGTACGAGAATGGTCAGATCGTTCGGATTGACAACCAATTGATCCACGCTGAAGTCACAAAACCCGCCCTTCAACTGCTATCAGATCTTCGCTTCAAAGGCGCAGAAGAAGAGTTTCTTGACGCACATAGTCATTTTCGCGCTGGGGAACATGAAGACTGTATAACTAATGCTCTTAAAGCATTCGAGAGTACCTTAAGAACAATTTGCGACTTAAAGAAATGGCAATATCCACTAAACCCGAGAGCTTCTGATTTACTGAAAGTAATTCGCAAAGAGAAACTACTTCCAGACTACCTAGATGCCTCATTCGATCAGTTATCCGCTACGTTACAGTCGGGCTTACCAAAGGTGCGGAACCAAGCAGGTGGTCATGGGCAAGGTACGATTCCTCGTGAAACACCCGATTACATCGCCGCCTATGCCCTGCATTTGGCTGCAAGCAAGATTGTGTTGTTGCTTCGTGCGTTTCAAGTAACTGAAAGGAAATGACCTCCCCTCACACCTTAATCCTCTGAATCACCCATAAGGTGTCCTTGGCCGTTACGAAGATGTAGTCCTCATCGCCCAGAATTTCGACCGAGTGGACGACGTTCGCCTGGACAAGGCCTTTGGCGGAGGCGCCGAGGTATGGTATCGCCTCCAGACGGCCTACGACTTCGCCCAAGCGATGAAGCGCGCCGATGAGATCAAAGTGGAATCTCTCTTCCATCCACATCATACATTGTCATGATGTCCTGCGCCGGGCCTATTTCAACAAATTGGAAACCATCAATGGGGGAGGCATTCATCTGAGACCATAGAATACGGTATTCGTTTTGATACGCTAATCGAAAGTCTTTGGAAATTGTAGAATCGAAAATTTCATTCTTCCTCATTTCATACGGATCAAAATATTGAACAGGCATATCAAGAAAATACCAGCCGGGAAATACAGGTTCGCTCGCCACTTCGAGACGCTTTGCGAATTCTTCGGGAGCAGATACAGCAACGCACGTATCCGCTTGAAAATCTTCGAAAAGTTCCACATTCCAGACACAGGAAAAACAAACGAGATGATATTTCGACCCTGTTACGGTGCGTTTAATATCTCCAATTGGCTTCGTGACCTCACCACTCTCTCTCCTGATCGTTGTGTACTGGCCCGGCATATAGGAGTGTTTGTGAAGTTCATCATCTCGACGCGCCGCATTGTTCTCTTCACTCTCATATAATTCTGCTGGTGAAAACCGCACCCTCCCTTGCTCTACCATCTGCCGCATATATTTCCGCTTGCCATAGCGAAAGATAATTTTTGTACCATCTGGAATATCTGGATGAGTAGGTCCTGACTTATTGAAAGTTTCGAGTACATGATTGAGCTTGGGAAGTACTGGAGGTTCTAGCTCCCGCAAAGCGAACTCAAGTCGTGTCTGATGCTCCTTACGAAACCAGTACCAGGAACTCTGATAACTATCGAGCGGTATGGGGTCGCGTTCTGGTCCCGTATATGAGTGCATGTTGCGAATTATTTCGTGATAACGATTTTGGAGATCATTCTCGGCTATCCGGCTTAGGTAACGATAGGTCACATAGTCAAGCTCCCAAATGTCCGGATTGTAAGAATGTACGTTTTGGTTACACGATTTCATTGCCTCTGGCGTCGGATAACCTTTCGGCAAAGTGAGTCGCTTAATTTGTGGTATCTGCATCATTTTTGTTTCCAGGATTTACAGTCAATAGTTAACAAAGAGTTGAAAAGCACCCCTCACGCCTTAATCCCCTGAATCCCCCAGGAGGTGTCCTTCGCCGTCACGAAGACATAGTCCTCATCGCCCACGATTTCGGCGGAGTGGACGACATTCGCGGGCATGTGGGCGATGTCGCCCGCGGTGATGGTCTCGACTTCGCCGCCGATGGTCATACGGCAGGCACCCGAGAGGACGATGGCGAACTGTTCGTTGGGGTGGGAGTGGAGTTCAGCCTTACATCCTGCGGGAATGCGCATTTTCCCGAAGATGATGCGCTCGCCCGTCACCCATGCGCCCTCGGTCGGGCTGTAGGCCTCGCCCGCCAGGCCCTTCTCCATGGCTTCCGTGTCGTAGAAATAGGGAACGTGCTCCGCCGTCTGTTTCATCTCCGTGGGCGTGCCTTCTATCGTCGTGGCCGTGTCTTTCGCCACGATGAACTCGTAATCCACATCACCCAGGACTTCCGCCTCGTGCACGGCGTTCGCGGGCCGGTAGGCGATGTGGCCGGGTGTGAGGACATGCACGTCTCCCTCGATGTTCAGGCGGGTGCTGCCGGCCAGGCAGTAGCCGAACTGCTCGTTCGCGTGGGCGTGCGCGCTCGAGCGCGTACCGGCCGGCATGCGCATCTTGCCGAAGATGAGCCGCTCGCCCGTCACCCATGCGCCCGCCGCCGAACTGTAGGCCGCGCCCGCGAGGTTCTTCGCCATCTCGTCCGTCTTGTAGAAATACGTCATCGCGTTTTCCTTTCCTTGAATGACCAACCGCATCTCACAAAGCGGGGACTATCGCCCATCCGCGCGCGGCGGGCAAGTTCGGGGGGAGCAACCGATTATGGAGGTGTAGGGGTTGTTCGCCTATTGCCTAGATCAAATCGTCCACGGCAACGCCCAGCGCCTCGGCGATGGCGGCCAGCGTCTTCGCGGAGCCCGTGCGCTTTCCCGTTTCGATTTGAGAGAGGTAGACCGGGTGGACCCCGGCTGCGGCGGCCAGTTCGCCCTGCGTCATGCCCCGATGGCTGCGGTAGGCGCGGACGGGGTTTTCACCGGCCAGCAGGCGGTCCACGAAATCGGCGGGAAAGGACTCGCCTCCCTCCGCCAAGGCGAGATCGTAGAGTTCCTCATCGCTCATGAGCGCCTCGGCCTCCCCGTCCGAGAGGCGCTCATATTCACGCCACGGGATGACGGCAAACGCGGGCCGGCCTGCGTCGTCGAAAATAACCTGAGCCTTGTTCATGACCCGCTTCTATACCTTGTAAACCTGCTCGCGCGGAGCGATGCGCAAAACATCGATGACGCCGGCGGCTTCATTGTGCTCGAAAATGATCCGAATACCACCGACGCGCAATCTGAACCCAGGACGTCCCCTTAAAGGGCTGACACCCAGGTCACGCCCATCGGGATTCTTCGCCAAGTCGTCCAGGTCATTACGGATAAGCCGGGCCAGCCGGGAAGGCATCTTGCGCAGAACTTTTATCGCCTGCTTCCTGAAGATGAGTCTGTGCATCCGTATTCCGCCCCACAGGAAATATAGCAATCGGATTTATTTTCAAAACACTTTTCTGCTATTCGCCTCGTGGAGCGAGGTGTTATTTCAGCACATTTTTGCGCCCCTCATCAAGCACGGCTATCGTCCATCCACACGCGGCGGTCAAGGGGGAGCGTTCACGGACACTCTCTACGGCGTGATGAGGAACCCAGGAGCCGCATAGGGGGTTGTTGAAATAGCCGGCCCCGCTTGGTCGGAGCCGACCACCGTCGTCATTCCGGCCTTGAGCCGGAATCCATTTTCATCCGCCGATGAAATCGACCACGCACCGTCATTTCCTCCGCGCAGATCCCGCATTCAGGCGTTGCGCAGCAACGAAGTCGTGGCCGCTCCGCCCGATGAAAAGTCAAAATGGATTCCGGCTTTCGCCGGAATGACGGTGGTTTTCCTCCGT
>VXPH01000172.1 GCA_009839615.1 Nitrospinota bacterium | reverse complement strand
CCCCCCACCCGCCGCCGGTCCCGGCCACCACCCGCGCCGGGCCCACCAGTACCACTAAGCGCCCGATGCGCTGCGCGACGAGTTCGGGGTGCTCCACGAAGTTGCTCGTCGTATCGATGACGCCCGGCACGAGGATCATATCGTCGGGAATCTCGGCCCGGCGGTCGCGGAATACGGTCCATTCGTGCTCGTGCCTGGGGTTGGCGTTCTCGAACAGGACGTAGCGGGCGCGGGCGGACATAAGGGCGGAGAACACGTGTTCCAGCCCGACGTCGCAGACATGCGGCCCCTCGTAGTTTCCCCAGCAGATGTGGACGCGCACCCGCGCCGGGTCGGCGTCGCGCAGGGCGTGGTTCAGCACCTCGATGTTGGCCTTCGCTATCTCGCCGAACTCGGCGTCGGTACGATCCTCGTAGAGCACGTGGCGCGCGAGGCCCAAGTCCGGGCAGTCGAGCTGCAGGTCGAGGCCCGCCGCGAGTATCGCGTCGTATTCGGTCTTCATCGCGTCGGCAAGGGCCTCGAGATAGGCTTCGCGCGAGGGGTAGTAGGCGTTCGGCATGAACAGCGCGATGACGCCGGGCGACGCCGCGTTCAGGAATCCGCGCCCGGCGCCGTGCGCCGCCATCGCATTCCTGAAATTTTCGATGTCGGCCGCAAGCTCCGCGTCGCCTTTCGGCGCGACCGGCCCGGTGCATTGCGGACGGACGAGCTTGGGCGTCCCGCCCTGGCTCGCGAGGCGTTCGAGATAGCGCGGGAAGAGCTTGAGATCGCCCGGCACGGCGCGGGCGCTGTTGCCCGAGAAGCCGGTGTAGCGGTTCTTGACGTAGGTGGTGTAGGAAATCTTGGAGGTCTCGCCGTCGGAGACGATATCGACGCCGGCTTCGACCTGGCGGCGGACCGTCTCCGCGCATTCTTCCGCCATGCAGGCGGCGAACTCGTCCGGGTCATAGGGCTCTTCCCGGTCGCGGGCGAAGAGAAAATCGAGCGCCCGCTCGCTCCTGGGAAGCGACCCGACGTGGGTAGTGGCGATGCGCGTCATGAAGCTCTCCTCCCCCTGCGGGCGGGCGGCAATTCCCGCCGCCCGGCTAGACGAATTTCCATGGGCTGTAGAGCGGCACCTTGCTCCGCTTCAGGACTCCTTTCGCCAGGCGACCGATGCGCTCCACGATCTCCGCCTCGTCTACCGATTTGACCTCGCGGTTCTCTATCAGGAACTTCCCGTCGACCATAACGCTCTCGCAGCTGTTGCCCTGGGCCGAATAGACGAAATTCTGGATCTCGTTGTAGAGGGGGACCCAGTCCGGCCGCTTCATGTCGAAGATGGCGATGTCGGCCTTCTTGCCCGGTTCGATGGAGCCGATCTCCCGCTCCATGTTCATCGCCCTGGCGGCGTTGATGGTCGCCATCTCGATGGCTTTTTCGGCGCTTCCGGCGGAGGGGTCGTAGCGGTAGTCCTTGGGCGTCGCCGCCGCCAGATAGATGAGACGCACCATGTCGTTGAAGTTCGAGCAGTCCGACGCGTCGGTGCCGATGGCGACGTTGACACCCGCCTCCATCATCTCCGGGAACTTCCCGAAGGCGGAGAGGCCGTAGCTGATCTTCATGGCGGTGCTCGGGCAGTGCAGGACGTTCGTCCGCGTCTTTGCGAGAAGCTCGATCTCCCTGGCGCTCACGTGGATCATGTGGGTGAGGGCCACGTTCTTTCCGAGGGTGCCGATGTTGTAGAGATGCTCGATGGGGCGCGCGCCGTTCAAGCTCAGGCTCTCCTGGACGTTCTCGATCATGTTGGCTTGGTGCATGTGGAGGATGGTCCTGTACTTGTCCGCCATCTCCTTGGACTTGACGTAGAGCCTGTCCGAGCAGCGCCCCATTCCGACGACCACGACGCAG
Organism: Nitrospinota bacterium; assembly: GCA_009839615.1. Taxonomy (GTDB): domain Bacteria; phylum UBA8248; class UBA8248; order UBA8248; family UBA8248; genus Bin107. The sequence goes on along the minus strand of VXPH01000172.1, from coordinate 4,185 downwards.
GGCTTCACGAGACCCACCCCGCCGCGGTAGTCCTTCATGAACTTCTCGTTCTCGCTCAGGCACTTCCGGGTGCTCTCGACCAGCATGTTGTGGCCCTGGCTCACCATGTCGAATGACCTCCGGCCCATCAGGCCCCGCATTCCGATGCGCGAGACGCCCTCGATGACGGGGCCGGGGTTGTACGAGCCCGCCTCGAGGAAGGTCGTCACCCCCGTCTTCAAGGTTTCGACCAGGATGCCGAGACCGCCCCATATCTCATCCTCGGCGTTCACGATGGTGGCGACCTTGCGGTGGACGAAGTCGGACCACGGCATCCCCGCGAGGGTCTCGGGCGAGAGCCCCCGGTGCATGTGGTGGTAGAAGTGGATGTGCGCGTTGATGAGACCTGGGGTGACGAGCTTCATCGCGGCGTCGTAGGTCCGTTTGGCCTCGTATTTTTTCTTAAGCGCCGAAGCCTTCCCGACGTCCTTGATCCGGTTCCTCGTGATGGCGACCGCGCCGTTTCGGATGACCCTCCGCTCCGAATCCACGGTGACGACGGTTCCGTTCTCGATCAGGACATCCACCTTGGTCTTTTCTGCCATGGCATCCTCCCCCGAGCAGGTTTTCAGAGAATCGATTCGATAGCCGCGTTTCCCCCACAGGGACGGAACATGAAGGGAATCATATAACAGACCAGCCGGCCCCTTTGGTGTGGATTGAGATCAAGACTACACAAGGGGGTTTTGCGTGGCAACCGAGACGAAAGAGCGAACGATGGGGGTTCGGGCGTTTCCCCGATGAGGAAACGACCACGGAATGGTTCGAGGGCAACGCTGTTTGACCCGCAGGACACGCTCTCGTATCCTGCATTCATTGCTGAAATCGAAATAACGGCTTCACTCGCCCAAAGAGGCCGACGGGAGAGAGACCCTTTGCCGTGCGTCTCTCTCGCGGGGGAGCGTTAGGTCGATTGTCGCATCGCTTTGCTCTGGGAGCGGGCCTCGAGCTCGTGAGCGCCCGGCTGGAGGGCGAGCACCATGAAGCGATTCCACTGGGAAACCTGGGTCGGGCTTTCGGTTCTCGCCATCAGCTTGACCGGTCTGGCCCTGATACCCAGCCAGGTGCTGCTCCGGAAGGTGGGGGAACGCACCATCCCGTTCCCGCCCGGCGCCTTCCCCTTTCTCGCCCTCTCCCTGCTGGCGATTCTGGCTGCCCTGATGGCCGCGCGAAGCTGGTTCTCACCCTCCTCGGGGCGTGAGCCTCCACCCGGCGGGCCGCTTCGGCCCCGCGTCCTGGTTCCCGTCGCCACCTTCGCCCTCTACATCTTCCTCGTCGAGTGGTTCGGTATGCTCCCCGCCACCCCCGTCGCGGTCGCCCTGTTCGCTTTTCAGCTCGGGGTGCGGGATTGGCGGATAATCGCGCTGCTCGCGCTGCTCACCCCGCTCTTCATCTGGGTCTTCTTCGGACATTTTCTGGGCGTCGTGCTGCCCGAAGGCAGACTCTCGGGCGGGGACTTCTAGGATGTGGGCCCAACTGGGAGAAGGCCTGCTCCTGAGCCTGCGCTTCGACGTGCTCGCCGTCCTGGTGATCGGAATGCTGCTCGGGATCGTGGTGGGCGGCCTCCCCGGCCTCACGGCCGCCATGGCGGTGGCGGTTCTGCTGCCGATCTCTTTTTTCGTCGAACCCGTTCTGGGGATTCCCTTCCTCCTGGCCATCACGAAGGGAGCGATTTTCGGCGGATCGATACCGGCGATTCTCATCAACACGCCGGGGACGGGCGCGGCGGCCGCCACCGTCCTGGACGGCTACCCCCTCGCCCAGCAGGGAAAGGCGAGAAAGGCCCTCGAGATGGCGCTCTATTCCTCCGTCATCGGGGACACATTCAGCGATCTCGTCACCATCTTCATCGCGGGCGCCATCGCGGCGGTCGCCCTCCTGGTGGGGCCGCCTGAGTATTTCGCCATCTTCGTATTCAGCTTCGCCATTATCAGCTGCGTCACAGGCCGCTCGGTGATCCGGGGGCTGATGTCCGCCGCCCTCGGGCTGTTCCTGAGTTCGGTCGGCCTCGACCCCCTGATCGGGGTGCGGCGCTTCACCTTCGGCTCGGTGGACCTGACCGGAGGCATCTCGTTCATCGCGATGCTGATCGGAATCTTCGCGCTGTCGGAGATATTCTTCTATGGGGAAAGGACCCGGGAGGAGCGGAACGCCGAGGACGAGCAGCGCCTGACCACGTGGCGCGCCGAGGGCAACGAACCCCTGACCCTGGAGGAGTTCAAGAGCTGCGGAAGGACGATCTCCCGCTCTGCAGTGGTCGGCACGGTAATCGGCGCGATACCGGGCCTGGGCCAGGTGGTGTCCGCGTTCGTCTCCTACGCCCTGGCGCAGCGGAGGTCCAGGGAGCCCGAGCGTTTCGGGAAAGGGTCGCTGGAGGGGGTGGCCGCCGCCGAGACCGGCAACAACGCGGTCAACGGCTCGAGCCTCATCCCCCTGCTCAGCTTCGGCATCCCAGGCGACATCGTGACCGCGGTGCTTTTCGCCGCCTTCATGGTGCAGGGGCTCCGGCCGGGGCCGCGGCTGTTCGAGGAGCACGGCGCGATCGTCTACAGCATCCTGATCGCCATGCTGCTCTGCAACGCCCTCATGCTCATCCTCGGGCGCTTCAGCCTGCGCTACGTGGCCCAGATCGCACGGTTTCCGAAGAAGGTGGTCTTCCCCGTGGTGGCGGCGTTCTGCGTGGTCGGGACGTACGCGCTGAACAACAGCTTCTTCGACGTGAAGGTGATGCTGGTCTTCGGTGCGGTGGGCTATTTTCTCCGAAAATTCGACTTCCCCGTAGCGCCTTTGATCATCACCTTCATTCTGGGTAAGGCGTTCGAGTCTTCCCTCGGACAATCGCTCATTCTGGGAGACGGTGACCCCTCCCTGTTCATCCTCCGGCCAATCTCGCTCGTCTTCATTTTGCTGGCAGCAGGTGTCGTCGTCTGGGGCGCCCGCCGCCGATCCCCGCTGGCCGGCGATGAATGAGCAGGGTTTCACCAAATCGGGGCGCGTGATTCAACAGAAGGCAGGAACAACCCATAGGAGGGAATTCTCATGAAACGACTCTCAGCAGTATTGCTCATCGTGGCCATGGCGCTGTGGCTGGCGCCGACCCACGCGGAGGCCGCGAAGTTCCCGAACAAGCCCGTCCGGCTGATCATCCCCTATTCGCCGGGCGGCTCGCACGACGCGCACGCGCGCGCCTTCGCGAGCGTCATGGAACCCTATCTGGGCCAACCCATGCTCGCAGTCATCCGGGCGGGCGGCGGCGGCTCCATCGGAGCGAGCTTCGTGGCCCGCGCGCGGGCGGACGGGCACACGCTGATCCTGGGCGACCAGCAGAGCATCCTGGTGAAGCCGCTCCTGGAGAGCCTCCCCTACACCTCGGGGTCCTTCGTGCCGGTGGGGCGGATCAACTACAGTCCGCTTCTCATCACCGTGAAGAAAGACGCCCCATGGAAGAACCTGCGCGACCTGATCGAGGACGCCAAGCGCAGGCCGGGCAAGATCTCCTTCGGCGGCGTCCCCGGCCTGGGAGTGGACCAGATTCCCATGGAGCTTCTCTCGCTCAAGGCCGGCATCAAGCTGAAGTTCGTTCCGTTCCAGGGCGGCGGCCCCACCTGGAAGGCCTTCCTCGGCGGGCACATCGACATCGCCCCCGCCTTCGCCTCCACGGTGACGCCCCAGCTCTCGAAGGGCGCAGTCCGCGTTCTGGCCATCACCGCGCCCGACCGGCTGCCCCAGCTTCCCGACCTGCCCACCATGAAGGAGCAGGGCTTCGACGTGCAGTTCGCCATGTTCCGGACGGTCTTCGCGTCCAGGAAGACGCCCGCAGACATCCTGGCGAAGCTCCGGGCGGCCTTCGACAAGGGCGTGAAGGACAAATCCTTCCAGTCCATGGTGAAGCGCATGGGCGAGCGGGTGATCTACATGAGCGGGAAGAATTTCGAATCCTTCATGGTGCAGGAAAACGCCAACATGAAGGCGCTCGTGGACAAGCTCGTGAAGAAGAAGTAGCCGCCTGACGGAAGCTGCGAGAAGTCGAACGAATACCCCCGGCCCCGCCAGCGCACAGGGAGCGGGCCGGGGGGCCGGCGCAAGGTTAGGAGTGGATAGCCCAAAGGTCAAAGTGTTTGAGGGGCGCAAACCACACCAACGACG
>VXPH01000152.1:36786-43981 GCA_009839615.1 Nitrospinota bacterium | reverse complement strand
TGAATCCATGCGACGGCAAATGGCGGGCGGTTCTCCACCCGCCCCTACGGGCGAAACCCGCAACCGCGGATTACCGTCATTCCGGCGAAAGCCGGAATCTATTTTTGCCTTTGGTTTTTGATGGTTGTTCCGGTGTCAACCACGACCAAGGTGGGAGAGAATGCGGAGTCCGCAGGCGGCGAGGGGCGATACGTCCAGGTATTTCATTCCGTCTTTGCCAGGGCATGAATCAAAGCGAAAAGCAAAAAATCAAAATGGATTCCGGCTTTCGCCGGAATGACGGAGGAGGACGCTCAGCAGGGGGACAGGTCGCGACCTGTCCCTACAGGCTCATCCCCTAGCCCCCTCCAAAGCCGCGAGGATTTTACCTCTCGCCTCCCGGTGCTCTTCACACCCGATAACTTCGAGCATCTCTGCGCGCCAGTTCGGGCGGCAGTAGCTCTCCTTGAGCCTGCGAATCCGGTCCGATGACGCCTCCTCCTGCGTTGGGGAAATATCACCAGCGCTGATGACCCCCGCGATGGCGTCGCAAGCGCGTTCCTGCGCGTCTTCTGAATGACAGATGAGGGCGATGTCGGCCCCGGCGAGGATGGCGCGGAGCGCGGCGTCTGCGGCGTCTTCTATCGCGCCCATGTCCAGATCGTCGGTGACGGCGACGCCCCGGAAGCCGAGTTCCCCGCGCAGAATCTCCTGCAAGAAGACGGGCGAGAGGCTCGCGGGCTTGGCGGCGTCTATCTCTTGAAAGACCGCGTGGGCGACCATGACGCAGGCGGGCGGCGTGCGGCGGATGAGGTGTCGATAGGGCGCAAGCTCGCGCGCTCTCAGATCGTTGAGCGTGAGGCGCGAGGCCGGCAGCACGTCGTGGGGGTCCGGGGCCATGTCGCCGATGCCGGGGAAGTGCTTGGCGCAGGCGGCGACGCCGGTTTCCTGCAGGCCTTGCGTCACCGCTTCGCCCATTTGAGAGACGATTTGGGGTGATTCCCCAAAGGCGCGGTCACCGATGACGGCGCATTCGGGGTTCGTGAGAATGTCCACGACGGGCGCAAAGTCTACGTTCACGCCGACCGCTTCTAATTCAGCGCCGGTGATCCGCGCGGCTTCTCTCGTGAGAGAGGCGTCGCCCACGTCGCCGAATCCCCGCGCCGCCGGGAAGGTGGTGAAGTCATCGGAGAGCCTGCTCACGCGCCCGCTCTCCTGGTCGATTCCCACGAGGAGGGGAGCTTCGAGCGGGGAGGCGAGGGCGGCAACTTGTAAGGAGGCGATGAGGGCGGCGGTCTGTCCGGCGGATTCGATGTTCCGCTTGAAGAGGATGATGCCACCGATTCTGCCCGCGCGGACGCGCTCGATGAGCGAGGGCGGGGCTTCGGTTCCCTCGAAACCGGCCATGATGCGCTGACCGGCCCGGACCTCTGGCGCCTGCTCGTTCATGCGCGCCCTAGCCTTCGCGCATCCGCGTGATGACGAAAGACTCCGCCACCGGAAAGCCCGCCGCCCGACCTGCGTCTTCGAGACGCTGACGCGTGCGCTTCTCGAAGGCTTCGGGGTTCTTGATCTGGCACTTGTGCGCGCACACCGCACGGACTTTCACGTCGAAGGTCTCGGTGATGTCCACAAAGAAATTGGGCTCGCGCGTGTTCAAATACAGCAGGTTCTTCGTGTGGTGCGCACCGATGCCGGCGTAGGTGAGTTCGGGCAGGAAATGGTGATCCCGCGCGTAGACCACCGCCTTGAACGTGGCGTGGCCGATGGCCTGGTGGTCGGGGTGCTGGTAGTAGGTGCGCCAGGGGTCGTGGGTGAGGATGGTGTCGGGCCTGAAGTGGCGAATCAGGAAGGCGATCTGGTTCCTGAACGCGCGCGTGTCCTCGAGTTCCCCGTCGCGGTGGCGGAGAAACAGGGTCTCCGCAACGCCCAGTATGCGGGAGGCCTCGAGCTGTTCCGCCTCGCGGATCTTGGCGAGGTCGAAGGGGCTGATGTCGTCCTTCGTGCCCTTGTCCCCGTTCGTGCAGACGACCGTGCGCACGGTGGCGCCCTCCCGGGTCCAGCGGGCGATGCTGCCCCCCGAGGACAGTTCCGCATCGTCGGGGTGGGCGACGACGACGAGTATGTTTCTGAATTCCTCCTGGCTCAATTCCGTTTCCTTCCGTGTCTATGAAGCGTGGGGTGATGAAAGCGCGGCCCCCTGCCGCAGGCGCGCCCAGATGTCGAGTTCCGCCTCCGCAACGCGCCTCCAGGCGAACGATTCCGCCCATCGGGTGGCCTCAAGGTTGGGGCGCTCGCCGGGGTTTTCGAGGGTTTGGAGCATCTTCTGCGCATAGGCGCGCGTGTCGCCGTCGGTGATGAGATGGCCGCTTTTGCCTTCGCATACGGCCTGGGAGAGGCCGCCCACGTCGAAGGCCAGGGTGGGCGCACCGCACGCGGCCGCCTCGATAGCCGTCATGCCGAAGCTCTCATAGTGCGACGGCAGGGCGAAGAGGTCGGCTGCGGAATAATAGAGCGGCAAATCTTCCTGCGGCTTCGCGCCTGCGAAGATCAGGCTCTCCGCTACGCCGAGCTTACGCGCGAGTTCTTCCAGACGTGCGACCTCCGCCGCCTGGGCGGGGGAGGCGAAATCCGCTGCGCGGTAGCTTTCCCCGGCGCTCACCGCGCCCTCTCTTGTCTCGCCGCCAATGTGCAGGAGGCGCGCATCGAGTTCGGGGCGTTCCTTGCGCATGAGGGCGAAGGCCTCGACGAGGCGGTCGAGTCCCTTCACGCGCTCGATGCGGCCCACGCTCAGGGCGTATGCGGGGCCGGGTTTCAGACCCAGCCGCGCGCGCGCCTCGTCTTTGGAATGGGGGCGGAAAGTCTCCAGGTTCACGCCGCAGGGGACGACGTAGACTTCCGCTCCGCCCGATATTTCCCCAATCGCGCGCGCCTCGGCGGGTGATGATGCCAGAACTGCGTCCGCCGCTCCTGCGAGCAAAGGTTCTCTCTCAAGCCGCGCGTCGGACTCATGCCTGGTGTCTCCCGGCAGGGCGTCGTTCTTGAGCGCCGCCAGCGTGTGGAAGCGAATAGAGAGGGGAACGCCCCAGGCTTTGGCGAGAATCTCGCCTGTGAGGCCCGAGAGCCAGTAATGCGCGGAAACGCCGTCGTAGGAGATTCCGTGTTCTTCCCCGAAGGCGAGAATGCCTTCTGCGAACGCATCGGCCCATTCGACTTGCGCGTCCTTATCGAGTCTTTCCCTGGGCCCCGCCTCGATACGGATGAGACGCGCCCCTTCCGCGATGGGGACTTCTCTGGCGGACGAGTCCGATTCCAGGCGGGTGAAGACGTCCGCACGGACGCCGAGGCTCGCGAGCGCTTTTGCGATCTCGCGGACGTAGACGTTCATCCCCCCCGTGAAATCCCCTCCCAGAGGAGCGAGGGGGTCGGTGTGCATGGAGAGGATGGCGAGACGGGGCGATTCCGTGCTCATCGAGCGCTCCTCTCGATCCGCACGCGCATCACGCGCTCATCCTGCGCGCCGAAGCGGTACTTGTAGGCCTCATCGCCTCTCAGCATGTCGAAGGAGGCGCGCCCCGCCTGAATCGCCTCTTCCACGTTGTGGGCGAGCAGTACCAGGCCCGCGCTCAACTCATGCTCCACCGGGTCGAAGCCCGAGTTGTAGAGATATATCCTGTCGCCGTAATCGAAAGAGAGGTTGGCCGCGACGGGATGCCCGTCCACGCGCATGACGCTCAAGTCCAGACAACCCAGCCCGAGCATCGCACCGGTCACGTCCTCGAAGAAGGCTCTCCTCTCGGCGTTCCAGAAATCCGCCTTTTCCTGCTGGCTCAGCGCGTGGAGGGTGATGAAGTCTTCCAGATCGGCGGCCAGGGCGTCCGCCGACTCGGTCCGCTCGTATTCCAGCCCCGCCTCCATGTTGGCCTTTCGAATCTTGCGCCTCAGGTCGCGCTCGTCCTTGGGCGCGAGCATCCCGGTGTATTCATCCCACGAATCGGGGAGGGAGATGACGGGGCAGACCTCCTCTTCCGAAACATCCGCCGCCCCGCCCGTCAATTCTTGGAGGGCCGCGATGGTGGGCGAGGCTTCGGGAATCCCCCTGAGTGAGAGTTCGCGCCATGCGGGCGCGTCCGGCTCCTCAAAACCGGCGAGAACCGCCCGCCAGCAGGCGAGGTGCGCACCGTCCGCAGCGATGATGTCGAGGTAGTCGGAGAGGTCGTCCCCTCCCGTCAGGCGCAGGCGGCCACCCTCGCTCAGGACGAAGGGGGCCACGCCCGCGAGCGCGCCCGCTTCGTCGCGCAGGGCGTAGACGTGAAGCTCGCCCGCGCCGAAGTTCCGCCACCACGCGGCGTGCCACGCGGGGTCGTAGAACGGGTGCGCGTGGGCGGAGCGGGCCATCAGCGCGCGCCACTCGGCTTCGAGGTCGGTGAACGCCTCGGGCGAGGTGAAGGCTTCTATCTGCAGCGAGGAGCATGAACTTTGCGACATCGGGATTCCTTCGCATCCATCGCGCCTGTGGGCGCGCGTTGATTTCGCCGCTACGCGAACTCCAGTCCGACGAACGTGGCCGTCGGGTGGCCCTCCAGGGGGTCCGAGAGGTGCGAGCGGGTGAAGACGAAAAACCGGTTGTGATAGAGCGTCTGGAACTGGATGAAGCCCGCCTTGTCCACGCCGCGCCTCGAAGCCGTGTTGCTCGCCTCGACGAAGATGAGAGAGCGCGTGAGGCCAAGCCCCTCCCCGTATTCGAGCGCGCGCCTGAGCACGGCGGGGTAGAGGTTCCTCCCCCGCCAGGGTTCCAGGGTGAAGGCGTCGTAGAGGTATATCTCCTTGGGCTCGGGCTTCACGGCCTTGTCGATTTCCTCCACGCCCACCACGCCGCGCGCGCCCCAGATGTAGCTCACCGCCTTGCCGTCCTCGAGCGCGACGAAGCACTTCTCGCCCCGCTCGAAGCGCCTCGCCGTCAGTTTCTCGCCCTGAACGTCGGTGATGAGGTGGCGATTCTCCGATGCGCCGTCGAGGATGATGTGCTCCACCTCGATTCTCGCCTCGCTCGGCGGTATTTCGTCGGTGTGGGGGAAATCGTACAGGCAAAGCTCCACCGACGTGAGAAATATCGATTTCAGGAAATCCAAAAGGGGATGACTCCTTTATGCGAGAAACGCTTCGAGGAAAGGCTCAATCAAAGAGCGGAGAGGCCCTGAATCCCTCCTCTTTTCGAAATGCTCCCGGACCATCCTTGCGGTATGCGGAATGCTCGCAAGATAGCGCTCCGCTCCGCGCACCTCTTTCTGATAGGCGAACGTGCCGATGGCCTTCAGGTTTCGCTGTATGGCGGTCCCGCGAAGGGCGCGTTCGTATTCTTCTTTATCCGAGAAGAGGCGGTGGCTGCAAGTCTCCCAGTAGCGGGCGACGAGGTAATCACGCGCTTCGGCTCCGAGATCGACGTAGCTGTCAAACGCCAAAGAGGCCAGATCGTAGGTAGCAGGCCCCATGCGCGCGTCCTGAAAATCGATGGCGATCACCGTATCGTCCAGCACCATCAGGTTCCTGCCGTGGTAGTCGCGGTGCGTGAGGCGGAAGGGAATCCGGCAGATTTCCTCGCACAGTTCGCGAAAGGCCGCATCGAGCGCGCGCTCATCCGTCGCCATCCCCAGAAGTTTCTCGAAGGCGTATTTGCGCGTGTGGTGAAGCTCGTTCGTGAAGAATTCCGGGTCGAAGCGCCGCGTGAGAGCGATTCTCCCGCTTGCAGGCTCTGTTGGAGCCTCCTGTATGAGTACCATCATATCGAGTGCGGCGTCGTAGAGCGGCTCCGTCCGCTTCCATCCGCCGCGTTGCCAGGCGTCTTCGAGCGATTCATCGTCGCAGTCTTCCAGCAGGATCACGCCCGCCTCCCCATCCACCGCGAAAATCTCGGGCACCCTGACGCCGATATCCCCCAAATGCGCGCACACGTCGATGAAGGGGAGCGTCTCTTTCGTGAACGGCTCAGGCATAATCATGCCGACCGAGCTCGGCCTCACGCCGCCTGCGTGAGTCAGCCGCACGTAATCGCGCGTCGAGGCGTCGCCGGCAAGGGGCGTGAGAGACGATACGCAGACGCCGAAGCAATCGCGCGCCAGGGCCTTCAGTCGCTCGTGCGCCCGGGTCTGCTCGCTGGGGCTCGCCTTCATGCGGGACTCGGCTTGATCTGCGAGGTGAGCGTCCGCATGGCGCGCGCCGCGGCGGCCAGCGTCTCAGCGTAAGGCTCCTCTTTTCTTCTGAGTTCGAGCGCGAGCGTTCCCGAATAGCCTCGGGCGTCGAGCGTCGTGAAGAAGGGAGGCCACTCGAAAGCGCCCTCGCCGGGGATCAGGTGCGCGTCGCTTCGCCCGTCGTTGTCGTGCAGATGCGTTGCGACGCAAAGAGGCGTCAGCTGTTCGACCGCGCTTCGGGTGTTTTGCCCCTCGGTGATGAGTGCGTGGCCGGTGTCGATGCAGATTCTGAGCCTCGGGTGGTCGATGCGCCCGACGAACCCGGCCAAAGGCTCCGCGCGGCCCAGAGCGGAGGGGATGTTCTCGAGCGCGATGACGGCGTTGGACTCCTCGGCTACCGGCAGAAGGCGTTCGATGCTCGCTTCCAGCGCCTCGTAGCTGTCCGGGTCCCCCGCACTTCCCGGCGCGCTCGGGTGGATCACGGCGATGCGCGCGCCAAAGGGGCGGAAGGCGCGCAGGGCTTGAATCGTTTTATCGATCGCCGCCTCGCGGGCGTCCGAATCTGTAGCGGCGAGGGAGAGCCAGCGCCCTTCCCTCGCCTCGCTCAAATCCGCATAAAAAGGCGCATGGAAAGAGGGTGCTTCGAGGGAGAGCTCCGCCAGCCAGTCTTTGAGGGTCTTCAGTCTGGCCTCATTGCTTACGTCGAAATGGGGCGTCATCGCCCAGAGCTCAATTTTCCGGAAACCGGCGTCGGCCGCTTCTTTTAAGTGCTCGAAGCGGAGAGGTTCATAGGCGAACAGATGCGCAGATAGAGCGAGTTCGGGCGCCAAGGGTTTTCCTTCGATCAGGGGCGGTGACGCGCGCTTGATGGGGGCCGATTATACGCTCCCTGAGATAAGAGCGGCAACGCGGGGCCGGGGACGGGGTTGTTGGAAAAGCCCGAAGAGAGAGAGTTTGCCGGGGCTAAAACGAGGACACGCAGAAAAATTTTTGCTGTTTTTGTATGTGTTTTAGTATAAGGGGAAGGG
>VXPH01000152.1:0-36776 GCA_009839615.1 Nitrospinota bacterium | reverse complement strand
CCTTTTGCCTTTTTGCCGAGTTCCTGCGCATCGGTGGGGAAGGAAACGCCACCGTTCATTCATCCGCATCCGCAAATGGATTCCGGCTTTCGCCGGAATGACGGTGTTGGTCAGTTCCGAGCGACGCGGACTTTTTCAACAGCCCCTTGAGAGTCGGGTGCAATCAACGAGAGAGGGAATTCACTCCCCCCTTGAGGGGGAGTCGATGAGGTGAGGGTGTAAACCCGAAACCGAATCGGTGGGGGGACATGCCACAGAGCAAACCTCCCCCCACCGAATCGGCCTTCGCCCAGGGGCTCGGCCTCTTCGTCTGGCTTTCCCCTCGGGAAGCCAGACCCTCAAGGGGGGAGTGAATTTCGGTGCGCTCCTTTTGGGCTTCTCAACAACCCATGCGCGCTGCTCACAAGACGAAAAACCGCCTCACACCTGTTGACAAGGGGGCGTGGGGGCTGGTACTGGTCATACCATCTGACCAGGAAGTTTTCGGGTTGATACAACAATGATAATCCCCGTGCGGTTTTACCTCTTCGCTCGGGATGGCTTGCGTCCTAGGGAGGCGGTTTCTTGCTCAAGCCGGTGAGAAAAACGAGGCTCTACGAAGACGTGGTGGAGCAGATTCAGCAGCTCATCCGCAAGCGCAAGCTCACGCCCGGCGACAGGCTGCCGTCTGAGCGTGAACTCGCGGCGACGCTTGGCATCGGCAGGCCTTCGGTGCGCGAAGCCCTGCGCGCCCTCGACACCACGGGGCTTATCGAGGTGAGGAGCGGGCAGGGTGCATTCTTGAGAAACCTCACGGTGGATCCTTACCTCGCCACCGTGCGCGAGAGCCTGGCGTTTCTACTCGACGTGAAGGAAGACACCCTGCTCGAACTCTGGGAGGTGCGTCAGGGGCTCGAAGAGCAGATCGCACGCCTCACGGCGGAGCGCCGAACCGGAGAGCAGATAGAACGCCTGCGCGGCCACACCGAGGAGATGCGAAAGCGCATCGACAGGCCCGAAGCCTTTGTGCGCGCGGGCGTCGCCTGGCACCGCGCGCTGTGCGAGGCGGCGGAGAACGCCGTCTTGCGGACGGTGTGGGAGGCCATCGCGGGTCTCATCGAGAAGAGCCAGCGCAAGATCATCGGAACGCCCGGCCAGCCGGACGAGGCGCTGCGCCAGCACGAGAAGCTGCTTGCCGCCGTGGAGGCGGGCGAGCCGGAAAGCGCCGCGCGCGCCATGCGCGAGCACATGGCGGCCGAGGGCGCGCGGCTCAAGGAGGCGCTGGCCGTATCGAGAAACGGAGGAGCAATGCGCGTCTGAGAAAGAGCGGGCGCGCTTTTTTGGTGGGCTATTTTGACCTTATTTTTTGAACGCTTCACCCACATTTCCGTATAGGAGGAATTTTCATGGTGGAAATGAGCAAACAAGGCATGCCGATGGACTTTTTGCAGAGAGAGCATTACCAGTCCCCCCGGCGCGTCTTCAGCCAGACGGGCAGTGACTGGCAGCGCCGCGTCGACTTCGACCAGATGCGCAAGGACCGGCTCGCCCGCGCCAAGGCGATGATGGAAAAGCACGACATGGACGCCATCATCATGTACAAGGGCGAGAACATCCGCTACACCGCGTCGGTCTTCCAGGGCAACTGGAAGAACAACATCTTCATCCGCTACGCCGTGCTCTGCCGCGGCGCGGACACGCCGGTGCTCTTCGAGACGGCGGGCTCCGACTATGAGTGCGCCAAGATCGACGCGCCCTGGCTCGAGGGCAACATCCGCCCCGCCATCACCTGGAAGTGGTCCGAGACCGCCGAGCAGATGATGGTGAACCGCATGGCGGATTCGGTGATCGACGTTCTCAAGGAGAACAACATCCCGCTCAACGGGCGGATCGGTATCGACATCATGGACATGCAGGCCTACAGCGCCTTCACCGAGAAGGGCGTGAACCTGGTGAACGCGTGGCCGGCGATGAGCGAGGCGCGCGTCATCAAGACGCCCGAGGAGATCGAGTGCCTCAAGATCAGCTCCACCATCGGCGACACCTGCATGTGGAAGATCAGGAACGAGTGGCTCAAGCCCGGCATCCGCGAGTGCGACCTCACTGCGTGGGTGAACAACCTGCTCTACGAAGAGGGCTTCGATTTCGTCTACGACATCATCGTCGCCTCGGGTGGAAACACCAGCCCCTACCGCCGTTGGCACACGGATAAGATGATCCGGGACGGCGACCTCGTCGTCGTCGACATCAACGCCATCGGCCCGGGCGGCTACTTCGTCGACTACGTGCGCTGCTTCAAGTGCGGCGGCGGCTGGACGAAGAAGGAAAAAGAACTTTACCGAGAGGTCTACGACACGATGTATGCGGGCATGACCCAGCTCGTGCCGGGCAAGACGTCCAAGGATGTGGCCGAGCAGTTCCCCGTTTACGCCGATGACCGCTACGGCACGGTGACGCTCCAGCAGTTCGCGCACTCCATCGGCCTGGACTTGTATGAGGGCATGTGGATCAGCCGCGCCTACAGCCTCGATTACCCGGTCGAGATCAAGGAGAACATGTACTTCGCCATCGAGACGTTCGCCGGACACCCGGGGCTTCCCCAGACGGTGCGCCTGGAAGAGAACGTGCTCGTCGGCCCCGACGGCCCCGTCGTCTTCACGGGCTCCTCGCACTACGACGAGTGCATCGAGGATTCGCCCTACTTCGACTTCTCGGCGAAGTCGCGCGGCGAGCCTCGCTTCGAGCTGCCCGAGTAGCGGTTGTAATATCCCGCCCGTGTCCCCGCCGCCTGGGGCGCGGGCGGGAGCGTCTTTCAAATTCGCGATGCAGGGAAATCGCCTCCCGAAAAGGCGAATAGGAGAATCATGAGATGAGCGAACCCTGGAACACCGATATGTGGTTCACCAGCCCGTGGAACTTCGAGGGCGAGGTGACCTCCAATATCAAGTTCGATCCCAACCCCAAGATACACGACGTGACGCTCCGCGACGGCGAGCAGCAGGCGGGCGTCATGTTCAACAAGGACGAGAAAATCCGGATCGCCGAAGCCCTCGCCGAGACGGGCGTGCACCGCATCGAGGCCGGCATGCCGGTGGTCTCGCCGTCGGACGAAGCGGCGATCCGCGAGATCGTCAAGCGCCTCGAAGGCACGGACACCGAGGTGTTCAGCTTCGCGCGCTGCATGGCGGACGACGTGAAGCGCTCCGCCGACACCGGCGTCAAGGGTGTGGTGATGGAAGTGCCGAGTTCCACGCACATGATCGAGCGCGCCTACAAGTGGGAGCTCGACAAGGCCATCGACACCTCCGTCAAGGCCACGCAGGTGGCGAAGGAATGCGGCCTCTACACCGTGTTCTTCCCCATCGATTTCTCCCGCGCCCCGCTGGATTGGGTGCTGGGACTTCTCAAGAAGGTGGCGACCGAGGGCCACATGGACGCGCTGGCGATCGTGGACACGTTCGGCGTTCTCAGCCCGCACACCGTGCCCTACGTCATCAAGAAGATGCGCGAAGTGTTCCCGGACGAGCCCTTCGAGCCCCACTTCCACGACGACTACGGGATGGGCGTCGCCAACACGCTGATGGCGATGGCCGAGGGCTGCCAGGTGGCGCAGACCTCCGTGAGCGGCATCGGCGAGCGAGCGGGCAACGCGGCGTACGAGGAACTGGCGCTTGCGATGCTCACCATGTACGACGTGGACATGGGCTTAAAGACCGAGAAATTCACCGAGGTCTCGCGCCTCGTGCAGGAGTGCGGGCGCATCAGCCTGGCGCCCAACCGCTGCGTGGTGGGTGATAACCTCTACGACATCGAGAGCGGCATCATCGTGAGCTGGCTCAAGAACTGCGAGAAGGACTTCCCGACCGAACTCGTGCCCTTCCGCGCCGGCCTCGTCGGCCAGAGCGAACCCGAACCCGTCATCGGCAAGGGGAGCGGCATCGACTCCATCAACCTCTTCCTGGAGCAGTTGGGCATCACGGCCTCCGAGGAGGAGAAAATGGCGCTCCTGATGGACGTCAAGGAGAAATCCCTGAGCCTCCATCGCCTCCTCACGATGGACGAGTTCAAGGAACTGGCGGGAGCGAAGTAGGTTTCACTCCGCAGGCGCGGGTTGGTTTTTGACCTGCGCGCGGCAGAAACAAAATGAAAGGGCGGCTCGCGTGGGCCGCCCTTTTCTTGTTGCGCACCCGCTTTTGAAGTTCACTCCCCCCTTGAGGGGGCTGTCGAAAAAATTCCCGGAAGCAGGGAATGTGTTTCCCGTAGGGGCGGACCTGCGTGTCCGCCCGGTTGTTGATGCAGACCTTGTTGAGGTTTTCTCCCCCTTTGGCGTTCCGGCTCCCGATTTCCATTCGATATGCGAGCTTCGCGTTTGGGGCGGACACGCAGGTCTGTGGGACAGCCCCGAGGAGGGGCTGTCACTACAAAAGACGCAAACGCTCATTCATCGGACTTTTTCCACAACCCCTGTTCGCGCGTTTTAAGGGCGATGGACTTATAATTCCGGCTTCTTTATCATTTCCGTATCACACGAATACAGACTCCCCGCACCGGAGGATTCCCCATGACGGATTGGAAGAAAAAGCTCGGCATCATCGTTCCATCCTGGAACACGGTGATGGAGTACGAATGCCAGCGCATGGCGCCTGCGGGCGTATCGGTCCACTTCACGCGCATCGCCCACACCGACGATGAGGAGGAAACCCTCCTGCACATGATAGAGGTGGTGCCCGAACTCGCCGACCTGCTCGGCCACGCGAGTCTCGACGCCATCTGCTTCGGCTGCACCGGCGGCAGCTTCGTGCGCCCGGGCATGGATGAAGACATCATCGCGGTCATCGAGGAGCGAACGGGGGTTCCCGCCACCACGACTTCCACTGCCCTCACCGAGGCCATGCGCGAGATGGGCGTCGCCAGGGTGGCACTCGCCTCGCCGTATCCACAGTGGTTGAACGAGCGGCTCACCGTCTTCCTGAAAGACAAGGGAATCGAGGTGGTGGCCGAGCGGGGCCAGAACGTCGAATGCCCCGCCTTCCTGCCGCCCGAGAACTCAGAAGCCCTGGCGCGCGAGGTGGACTGCGCGGAAGCCGACGGCATCTTCATCAGCTGCACGAACTTCCGCTCGCTCGAATCGGTGGACGTCCTCGAAGCGGCGCTCGGAAAGCCCGTGCTCACGAGCAACACCACCGCCATGTGGCACACGCTCCAGAAGGCGGGCTTCGAGGGAGAAGCCACCGCCGGCGGCGTACTGATGCGCGAACATCTGGCTCCGGCGCGCCGCGCCTAGATCCCCGATGACCGACAGGAGCCGCCGCGGCCAGGGGTGGGTGACGGAGGAGTTCTACAAGGTTCACGACGTCTACGCCTTCCGCTCGGTGATGTACGTGGAGTGGGGCTTCCGGCCCGCCGACGTCAGGAGAACCACCGAGCGCATCAAGATACCGGGCCAGGTGCCCAAGGAGTGGGCGCGCACCGCCGCCCAGGAGGAAGCGCTGGCACGCGAGGCCGAGGCGGTGGGCCATCTTGAGTCGGCGGCGGAGTTCTACCACCGCGCGGCGCTGTATTACGGCCCCGCCTGCGGCGTCATCCACAAGAACACTGCGCAAAAGCTCGAACTCTACGCCAAGATGATCGCCTGCTACGAGAAGTTCATCGAGCTTTTCGATGAAGCGCCCGTCGAGCGGGTGGAGATTCCCTTCGAGAACGGGAAGACGATTCCGGGCATCCTGCAGACCGTGCCGGGCGTGCCGAATGCGCCTTGCGTCATCATCGTCCCGGGCATGGACACCATCAAGGAGTTTCTCCCCAATCCCTACCACAACCACTTCCGGCGGCGCGGCCTCGCCACGCTCAGCATCGACGGCCCCGGCCAGGGGGAGAGCAACACGCGCGAGACCTGGGTGACGCTCGACAACTTCGAGCGCGCGGGCGCTGCCGCCATCGATTTTCTCGAATCACGCCCCGAGGTGGACGCCGGTAAAGTCGGCCTCTACGGCTGGAGCATGGGCAGCTACTGGGGGCCGCGCGTGGCGGCGCACGATTCGCGTCTCAAGGCCTGCGTGGGCGCGATGGGCGTCTACCTCCAGAAAGACTCCATCTTCAAGCATGGAAAGCCCGCCTACCGGGCGAACTACCAGTACATGTCCAACATCCATGACGAAGATGAGTTCGACGCCATGGCCGAACAGATGACGCTGGAGCATATCGCCGGCGACATCAAGTGTCCCACCCTGCTCGCGATGGGTGAGTTCGACGAGTTGTGCCCGCTGGAAGACGCCGAGCGGCTCTTCGACCTCCTGGGCGGCCCGAAGGAGCTTTGGGTCTATGAGAACGAGGCCCACACGATGGGCGGGCGCCTGCCCGATTTCTACCTCATGGTGGCCGACTGGCTGCGCGACGCCATAAACGGCGAATTCGCCGCCGACCGCGCCGTGCGCCGCTTCTTCGAGGCGCGGTGAGAGGAAATTCTTCAAATTGCGAATGCGCGGCGTAGTGCAGGCATATTCTATGGGAGTTGTTTAGTTTAGGGTTTTGATATCCTCTATATTTTGAAAAAACTATCTGCTTTGGAAGGGACTCCAAAAGCAGCAGAACGAACGGATTCCCAAAGAACTAGCAATTAGATGAAATTTATATATGCTTTCGATAGAGAGATTGCGTAGGATGATTAACGAGTCAGAGGAGCCTTGAACAAATGGCAAGTGAACATGTCAACTACCATTTTAGCATCACTTTTAAGACGAAAGATCGTGCAGTTGTCGGTTGCCTGCGCGCGCTTGCGCAGTATTGTCAAAAAGAAGGTAACAATCGAATACCGTGGGGTGGGACTAAGGATAAAGATTGGCGTCGTGATGGCTATAGCGTAACCTTTCGATTCACCAAATCTAGCTATCGTGATGATCTTGAATCCCAAGCAGTACGACTTTTTCCAATGGACCTTTGGAGTATTGTTGGAAAAAAGGATGATGACCCGGCTTCACCTCAAAGTTGATCTTCTGGTCCAGGAATTTCCGTTTTCTGTTTGTCTCCAACCGCGCTTTTCCATATCGCCGCGATGCCGTATTCTTGGGCGCAAGCGACTCTCATTTTCCCGAAACGTAATCTCGTGTTCTGGCGGAGAAATTCATGAAAGCGGCATTGCTTGAAAAAACGCGCGTGATGAGCGTGGGCGATCAGCCCGACCCCGGCCTGCCCGCCGACCACGCGCTGGTGCGGGTGGCGACTTCGGCCATCTGCGGAACCGACGTATCCATCTGGGCGGGGAAGATGCCCGCGCGCATCCCCCTGATTCCCGGCCACGAGTGCACCGGCACGGTGGAGCAGGTGGGCGAGAGCGTCACGCGGCTCAAGGTCGGCGACCGGGTGGTGCTGAACCCCCTTTCGAGTTGCGGCACGTGCTTCTACTGCGTGCGCGGGCTGACGAACATCTGCCTGCACGGGGGACTCAGGGGCCGCGAGGTGCCCGGCACCTTCGCCGAATACATCGCCGTGCGCGAGACCGAAGCTTTCGCCTTCCCGGAGCATGTGAGTTTCGCCGCGGCGACGAACTTCGTGGGTCTCTACACGGTCGTCTACAGCCAGAGGAAAGCGCCCTACATCGCGGGTGCGCGTGTGGCCGTCCTGGGACAGGGGAGCAGCGGCCTGCTCCACACGCAGCTGGCGAAAGTCTCAGGCGCATCGTCCGTCATCGCCGTCACGAGGAGCAAGTGGAAGCTCGAGGTGGCGAAAGAGATGGGTGCTGATGAAATCGTTCCCGCCGGCGAGGTGGATCCCGTGGAAGCCGTACGCGATCTCACCGACGGCCTGGGCGCCGACATCGTGATCGAAACGGCGGGTGCGGCCGAGACTATGGTGCAGGCCTATGACATGGTGCGGCCCGGCGGCGCGATTCTCCAGTTCGGCATCGGGCCGGCGCAGGTCGACGGGGTGCCGGGCCAGGCCTATTACTTCAAGGATCTGACCGTCATCGGCTCGCGCGCGGGCCTGCCGGAGGATTTCGAGAGCGCCATCCGCCTGGTGGCGACCGGGCAAATCGACTTGGAACCCCTCGTCACCCACCACTTCGCGCTCGACGACATCCAGGCGGGCTTCGAGTTCGTCGACGCAGGCGGAGACGGCGGCACGCTCCGGGCGGTGATCGATATCGCGAACTGACGCCCGCCGACGCGCGCGGGTTTTTCTCCGGCAAAAGAGGAGGTCGTCATGGCTTTTGAACATCCCTACATCCGCATCGCCAACGTGACGCCCGAGAAACTCGATGAGAAAGAGGGCTGGAACGTCTCCGATTTCAGGGTCGTCGTGAGCGGGAAGGAGGGGTCTTCTTCCATCATGTACCACGCCACCCTGGCCCCCGGCGAGCGCATCCACAAGCACCGCTACGAGAACTGCCAGATGCAGTATTACGTCGTGAGCGGCCACGGCCTGGCGGGCGCGGGGGAGGATCGCGCCGAGGTCCACGCGGGCCACTTCCACCTGATCCCTAAGGGCGTGGAGCACTGGCTCGTGAACCTGGGCCGGCACGATCCCCTCATCATCATCGGGTTCTACGACCGCGTTCCCTATTTTAAGGACACGGGCCGCATCTACCTCGGCGATATCACCGAGGCCGACATCACCGCCCCGCGCACGCTCAATGCCGCCGCTCTCAAGCATCCGCTCGTGCACAACGACGAGGTTCCTCACGTCAAGGTGTCGCATGAGGAGGGCTGGACGCAGGATTACTTCAACGAGCCGTTAAACCGCAGCGTCGGCGCGGGCTCGTGCTGGATGCAGGGCTACTTCGGCCCCCACACCATCCACATGAAGCACCGCCACAACAACTGCGAGGAGATATGCTACATCCTGAAGGGCCGCGGCCTGGCGGGCATCGGGAACGATCGCGGGGAAGTGTTCGCAGGCGACGTCAACTACATCCCCGCCGCCACGGAGCACTGGCTCGCGAACATCGACGACACCGAAGACCTTTCCGCGCCGGGCTGGTACATTGGCGTCGGCGGACTGGATGAGAGCGGCTTCGAGTACCTGGGGCCGGTGACCGATGAGGACCTGAAACAGCGGACGGGCGCTATCGAATAGGCTTCGCGATCGTCCTGTTTTGAGAAGAACAACTATTCTGTGAGGAACATTTTATGCCGCTTCAATACCCCCTGGTGCACATCGACGACGTAACGCCCGAGAAGATGGAGGAAAAGGAGGGCTGGGCGATCTCGGAGTTTCGCCTGCCCATCACCGGCGCGCACGGTAGCTCGACGACGACTTTTCACTCCATCTTCCGGCCCGGCTCCACGCACGCGAAACACTTGCATAGCGAGTGCGAGGAAATAGCGGTGTATCTCAAGGGTCACGGCGTGGTCGGCCAGGGCGAGGAGCGCGCCGAGGTGCGCGAGGGCCACTGCCGCCTCATGCCCAAGGGCTCGACCCATTTCTTCTACAACGAGACGGAAGACGAAGAGGCGATGGTGGTCGGGTTCTATCTCGGCGCGCCGAGCGTGGCGGGCACGGGCTATGGGTTTCGCGGCGACGTGACGCAAGCCGACCTCGATATGCCGCGTGCGGGCATAACCGACGGCATCCTGGTGCACCTGGACGACGTGCAGCCTGAAAACATGAACGAGGGCGAGGGCTGGTCGATCACCGACTTCCGGCTCCCCATCGGGCGGCACAACGGCAGCGATACGACGCTGTTTCGCGCACGATTCTTCCCGGGTGCGGTGCACAAGAAGCACAGGCACGACAACTGCGAGGAGATATACTACATCATCAGCGGCCACGGCCTGGCGGGGGCGGGTCCGGACCGCGTCGAGGTGCGCGGCGGGCATTTCCATTACATCCCCAAGGGGGTGGAACACTGGCTCCACAACCTGAGCGATACCGATCCCATCGAGGCGGTGGGCATCTACATCGGCAGCGGGAGCGTGGAGGAGACGGGCTACGTCTACATGGGGGACGTGACCGAAGAGGACATCAAGGCGCGTACCCCTCTCTAGCGTTTTCTCGCATTCGAGACTCGAAGACAGCGGACATCCGTTTATTCCTTTTGCCTTTCAGGCGCGCCGTGATATGCTTGTGGGGCGTATGGGAATAGTCATCATTCCTGGATAAAAAATATTGGAGCAAAGCCATGAAGATAAACGAGGCGGCGGCGGATAAAGTCAAGGAAATCATGGAGCAAAACGGCGGCGGTTTCGCCGGAATTCTGATCAGCTTCGAGGGCGGCTACAAGCTCGACCTGGTGCGGGACGAGGATGCGGACCAGTACATCCGCGTGGAGAATCCCCTGCTGGGCGTCTTCGCCTCGCCCGAGCACGTCGATAGAGCAGAAAAGGCCCAGATCGAGTTCGTCACCGAAGGCCCCACGAGCGGCTTCAAGGTGACGCGCGAAATGTCGGATGGCGACATGTCCCTCCTCGATCAGATTCAGGAGATCATCGACACGGAGATCAACCCGGCCGTGGCCTCTCACGGCGGCTTCATCAGCCTCCTGGACGTGGAGGAGAAGCGCGTGTTCGTGCAGATGGGCGGCGGCTGCGCGGGCTGCGGCATGGCGGACGTGACGCTCAAGTCCGGCGTCGAGGCCAGGCTGCAGCAACTCGACCCCGAAATTCAGGTGGTCGACACCACCGACCACGCGGCGGGCACGAACCCCTACTACGCGCCGACGAAAAAGTAAGTTTTTCGGCTAAACGCACGAAGGGCCGGCTTTCGGGCCGGCCTTTTTTCTTGCGCTATTCCCCGATATCGAAGCGGAGTTTCGCGTGCGCGGCGCGCAGGGCGGCCTCCACCTCTTCGGGTCGCTCCCCCTTGGCGAAGATGAAGCCCAGGTACCTCTCTCCCTCGGGCAGCGGCACGACGCGGCCTCCGATGTGGATGGATATGTCGACTTCCACGATTCCGGGTACGGCCAGGGCTTCCTCTTTGCCCTCGACTCCCTTCAGCACCCCCGCGCCGGGGATGGGGATCATCATGACGCCGGAAGCCTTTTTCTCGCGTTCCATGGAGGGGGGCACGACGCCCAGGGCTTGCGAGAGGATGAGGCATTCGAGTGAGGCGCCGCCGCCGAATTCGAGCGCGCCCGAGCATTTCCCGCCGATGGCGCGGCTCGCCACGTCGATCACATGGATTTCGCCCGCGTCGTTGATTCTAAGCTCCGCGTGGAGGGGCCCCTCGCGCAGGCGGATGGCGCGGGCGGCGCGTATGGTTTCTTCGCGAATGGCGGCTTGCGTTTCTTCCGGCAGCCTTGAGGGCGTGACGTAGATGGTTTCCTCGAAAAAGGGGCCTTCGAGCGGGTCGGGCTTGTCGAAGATGGCGAGAATGTGCGCCTCGCCGCGCACGACGAGGCCCTCCACCGCCACCTCGATGCCGCCCAGGTAATCTTCCACCAGGATCATCCGCGCCTCCGCCCCGCCGCGCGCGATGGTCTCGGGGTCTTCCAGTATCGCGCCGACCCGGCGGTAGGCCTCCGCGAATTCCGCCGGGTCATTCGCGCGAATCACGCCCCGGCTGGCGGCGAGGAAAGTGGGCTTGAGCACGCAGGGGTAGGGGATGCTCGCAGCGATTTTCTCCGGCTCCTCCTGGGCGGAGACGAGGCGGAACGAGGGCGAGGGCAGGCCCTCTTCGGAGAGCACTTTCCTGAGTTCGTATTTGCTCCGCGTCGTGCGGGCGGCCTCCACGGGATGGTAGGGCAGCCCCAGCGCTTCGGCGGCCATCGCGCCCAGGATGAGCGTATCGTCGTCCACCGGCGCGATAGCGTCGATGGGGAACTCCTTTGCGAACGATTCGACGAGGCCCGCGCCTACCTCAGGTTGACCGTAATCGAGCGTAATGGAGCCGCCCGGGTTCAGTTCGGCCAGTAGGTCGGGCCGGTCGGTTCCCACCGTGACGCGGACGCCCATCTCCTGAGCCGCCGCCATGTAGGCGGATGCACGGTAGGTGGCCGTCGTCATGAGCAGGAGAACGCGTTTTCCTTCTTCAGGTGGCATACCATCCGCCGTCGACCAGGAGCGATGTGCCCGTGACGAGGCTGCTCGCCTCGGAAGCCAGGAAGATGGCCGGGCCCACCAGTTCCCTCATCTGCCCGAAGCGGCCCATGGGCGTTCTCTCGCAGATGGCGTCGTAGATGAGTTCGTCCTCCTGCAGGGAGGCGGTGAGTTCCGTTTCGATGAAGGTGGGGCAGATGGCGTTCACCTGGATGTTGTCCGTCGCATACTCGCGGGCGAAGACGCGCGTCAGGCCGATGAGGCCGCTCTTCGAAGACGTATAAGGCCCGTAGCACTGCTGACGGGGATTCCGGAAGACGGACCAGCCCATCAGGGATGAGATGTTGATCACCTTGCCGCCGCCCGCTTTCTTCATCTCCTCGCCCGCGCGCCGCGTGATGAAAAAGATGCTCTTCAAGTTCAGGTCGAGGATCCTGTCCCAATCCGCCTCGCTGATGTCCCAGAGCGTTTTCCGCACGTTCGTGCCCGCGTTGTTCACCAGAATGGTGAGGCCGCCGAGTGCTGCTGCGGCTTCTATTACCATGCGCTCGGCCGATTCCATGTCGGTCACGTCGGCCTGGATGAGCGCGCATTTGCGGCCCATGCTCTCGATGGCTTCCTTCGCTTCGCCCGCGGGTTCGATGTCGATGTCCGCGATGGCGACGTCAGCGCCCGCGGCGGCGAAGCCCTCGGCCAGCGTGCGCCCGATGCCGCGGCCAGCGCCCGTTATGAGCGCCTTCGCACCGCTCAGATCG
Source organism: Nitrospinota bacterium (assembly GCA_009839615.1). Lineage (GTDB taxonomy): Bacteria > UBA8248 > UBA8248 > UBA8248 > UBA8248 > Bin107. The sequence continues at coordinate 24,070 of VXPH01000152.1, read as the reverse complement.
AAAAGGGATTGACTCATGTCTGGTTCTCCTCCTTTGGGGTGTCGGGTTTTTCCCGATTCTCTCCACCGGGGCGTTCCGGGTCAATGGGCGCGGGCCTTCTCGTTGGCCTTGGGGGGAGAGTGTGATAATCAGTAGAGAGATTTTCTCTATGTTTTTCGTGTTCGCATGAGAGTGATTTTTTCGCTTTCACAGGAGTGAACGATGGCTAAGCCCAAGGATAACGGCGCGAAAAAAGAGCGTCCCGTCCGCGAGGCGGCCTACAACTCGGGGAAGCCCGTGCCCGTGGTGTACGAGCCCGATGCGCCCGACGCCGTGTATCAGGAAAAGCTCGGCGCGCCGGGAGAATACCCCTACACGCGGGGCATCTACCCCACGATGTACCGGGGTTCGCTGTGGACGATGCGCCAGTACGCGGGCTTTTCCACCTCGGCGGACACCAACGCGCGGTTCAATTTTCTGCTCGGAAACGGCCAGACGGGTCTCTCGATGGCTTACGATCTCCCCACGCAGCTTGGGCTGGACTCGGACGACGAAGCCGCACAGGACGACGTGGGCCGCCTGGGCGTCGCCGTGGACACCGCCCAGGACATGGCGGACGTTTTCGAGGGCATACCGCTCGACAGGGTGAGCGTATCGCACACCATCAACTCGACCGCCGCCATCATACAGGCGTTCTGGCTCATCGCCGCCGAGCGCCAGGGCGTCGCACTGGAGAAGCTGCGCGGCACCTTCCAGAACGACATGCTCAAGGAATACATAGGCCGGGGCACGTGGATATTTCCCCCGAGACCCTCCATGCGCCTGGTGGCCGACATCATCGAATACAACGCGAAGCACTGCCCGCGCGTGAACGCCGTCAGCGTATCGGCTACCCACATCGCCGAAACGGGCGCCACCCTCGCGCAGGACGTCGCCTTTCCCATCCTGAACGCCCTGGCCTACATACGCGAACTCACTGCGCGCGGCCTCCACGTGGATGACTTCGTGCCCACGATGTCGTTCCACCTGTCCGTCGGCGGGGGCGTCGGGCCGTTCAACCTGCTCGAATCGATCGGCAAACTGCGCGCCGCGCGGCGCATCTGGGCGCGCACGATGAAGGAGAAATACGGCGCGAAAAACCCGAAAACCATGCAGCTTAAGTTCTCGACCGGCAACTGCGGCAGCCGCATGGCGGCGCGCGAACCGCTCAACAACATCGTGCGCCAGACGCTCTTCACCCTGGTCGCCGTGCTGGGCGGCACGCGCTCGGTCAACATGGCGTGTTTCGACGAGGCCTTCGAGATTCCCTCGGACGAGTCCATCCGCACGGCGCTTAGGATCCAGCAGGTCATCGCCCATGAGAGCGGCGTGGCCGACACGGTCGACCCGCTGGCGGGGGGCTATGCAGTGGAGGCCGTGACGGATCAGGTGGAAGCGGAGATTCAGGCCATCGTGGACGATTACGAATCGCGCGGCGGAATCGTCTCCTTCATCGAGAGCGGGGAAATCCAGAGACTCTTGGCGCGTCAGGCCTATGAGCACCAGCGGAAAATCGCACAAGGCGAGCAGGTGTGGGTGGGGGTGAATAAGTTCACCTCCGAGGAGGAAGACCGCATGAGCGCGGGCGAGGGTCTCTACGAGGCGGACGATTCGGTGCTCGAAAAGCAAAAAGAGCGCCTCGCACGGGTGAAGGCCGCCCGCGATGCGGGCGAAGCGGCTGCGCAGCTCGAAAAGCTGGCGAGAGCGTGCGAGTCGAGCGAGAACCTCGTACCTTATCTCATGGACGCCGCCCGCGCGGGCCTGACGGTGGGAGAGATGACCGGGGTAATGCGCAGCGCCTTCGGCGCCTACGTGGAGCCGTCGGTCGTTTGATGGTGGCGCAAGACAAACGCATACGGGTACTGATGGCGAAGCCGGGCCTCGACGGGCATGACCGGGGCGTCAAGGTCATCATCCACGCGCTGAGAGACGCAGGCATGGAGGTGATCTACTCGGGCCTTCGGCAGACGGTCGAGCAGATCGTCTCCGTCGCGATACAGGAGAACGTGGACGTGATCGGCCTGAGTATACTCTCGGGCTCCTACATGGGGATTGCGCGCAGGCTCATGGCGAGAATCGCCGAAGAAGGACTCGATGATTGCCTCGTCATCCTGGGCGGGAACATCTTGGAGCGCGACGTGGTGCAGCTGAAATCCCTAGGCGTTGCCGAAGTGTTCAACCACCATGCGGAGATGGCCGAAGTCGTCTCCTACATCCGGAACAACGCGGCCTGACGGCGGCGCATCTTTCGTGGGGGAATCAGTTTTGGAAAAGCCGCTGGATGGCGTGCGCATACTCGATCTTTCCGCCCTGCTCGCCGGCCCTTACGGCAGCATGGTGCTGGCCGATCTGGGCGCGGACGTCATCAAGATAGAAGTGCCGGGCAGGGGCGACCTCGTCCGCACGATGCCCCCGCACTACGTCGGGGAGACGAGCGCCTACTTCATCGCGCTCAACAGGAACAAGCGGGGCATTTTCCTGAACCTCAAAGACGAGGAGGGTTACCGCGTCTTTTGCGAGATGGTGAAGCGCTCCGACGTCGTCTATGACAACTACCGCCCCGGCGTCCTCGAGCGGCTCGGCGCGGACTACGAAACGCTGAAAGTGGTGAACCCGCGCATCATCAGCGCATCCGTCACCGGCTACGGACTCACCGGTCCCCAGAAGGACAAGCCCGCGCTCGACCTCATCATCCAGGGGCGCGGCGGCATCATGAGCTTCACCGGCGAGCCGGGCAGGCCGCCCGTGCGCCTGGGCGTTCCGATGGGGGACATGGGAGGCGGAATGTTCGCCGCCCACGGGATTCTGGCGGCGCTCTACAAGCGCGAGCGGACGGGCGTGGGCCAGAAGGTGGACGTCTCGCTCCTGGACAGCCAGCTATATCTCGCGAGCTACCGCGCGCAGTACTACCTGACGGCGGGCGACGTGGCCGAGCCGATGGGCACGGGGCACGCCTCCGCCGTTCCCATCGGCGCGTACCAGTGCGGGGACGGCAAGTGGCTCGTGCTCGACGCCATTCTGGATCATTTCTTCGAGAGCCTCTGCGACGCGCTGGGCCATCCCGAGTGGAAGGACGACCCGAGGATGAAGGATCGCCCCACCCGCCTCGAGAACCGCGAGTACGTGGACGCAAAGCTCTCGGAAGTCTACAAGACGAACACCGCCGCGCACTGGATAGAGCGTATCGATGCGCACGGCGTCCCCTGCGGGCCGATTCAGACCATCGACGAGGCGCTGAACGATCCCCAGACGCGCTCGCGCGAGATGGTGGTGGAGATGACGCACCCCGAACTCGGCGAGATGCGCACGTTCAACACGCCCATCAAGATGGAGGGCACCTGGGGCGCGGCCCCCTCGCCGCCGCCCCTGATGGGTGAGCACACCGAAGAGGTGCTCAAGGAAGTGCTCGACCTGAGCGACGCGGAAATCGAGCGGCTAAGAGAGCGCAAGGCGATCTGAGAGGCCGTCATGTTTCATGACAAGAAGGCTTTCGTGTTCGACCTGGAAGGGGTTTTCTTCGCCGGAGACGAGGTGATGCCCGGCGGACGGGAGTTGATGCAGGCCGTCAAGGCGAGAGATCTGCCTCATCGCTTCATCACGAATATCAGCCGCAGCACGGCGGCGGAGATTCGCGCCCACATGGCGGGGATCGGCCTGGACCCTGGAGAGAACCTCATCGTGGCCGCCCTGGACCGTGTCGGCTCGTTCCTGAGGAAGAACTTCGGATCGGGCAGCGCATTCGTGCTGGGGACGGATTCGCTCAAAAGTGCGGTCGCATCGGGTGGTTTCGAGATTTTGAGGCCTGACGAGGAAGAGAGGGCAGACGTCGTCCTCGTCGGTCTGGATGAGGACCTCACCTACGAGACCTTGAGCGCCGCCGCGCGGGCGGTGAGCCGGGGGGCGCGTTTCGTCGCCATGAACCCCGACGTGCGCCTGCCGAGCGAGGATGGCTCGTTCTCGCTCGGAGGCGGCGCCATCGTGGCGTCCGTGCGGGCGGCGGCGGGGCGTGAGCCGGTGTTTTTCGGGAAGCCCGAGCCTTTTCTTTTTGAAGAGGCGCTCGAAGAGCTGAGCGTGGAAGCGCGCCATGCCCTCATGGTGGGGGATAACCTGAGGACGGACATCGCGGGCGGCCAGAAGGTGGGCATGGCCACCGTGTGGGTGAACCGCTGGGGCGTAATTGCCGGGGATCCGGACGTGACGGCGGATCTGGAAGTCAAGACGCTCGATGATCTGATGCCGCATCTGCCGGGCGGCTAGACGCAAGAAACAGAGGGGACGACATGGCGCTGGTCGAATATGAGGTGAGGGACAAGCTGGCCTGCATCACGCTGAACAGGCCGGAGAAGATGAACGCGATCAACCACGAGATGAGCGAGCGCATCTTCGCGCTCTTCGACGAGATGGAGCGCGACCCCGGCGTGTGGGGGTGTCTGATTACGGGGAACGGAAAGGCGTTTTCAAGCGGCCACGACCTCACCGAGCCGCCGCCCGAGGAGGGGGAGGTCAAACCCGTCTCCGACCTCTACCAGGTCATCATGGAGCTTTTTAAGCCCTGCTTCGCGGCGATCAACGGGTTCTGCCTGGCAGGCGGGGCAGGCATCGCGCTCTCCTGCGACGTGCGTGTGATGGCCGAAGACACGCAGCTCGGCTGGCCGCAGGTCGTTCGCGGCATATCTTCCGTCAGCGGGCCGATTCTCCTGGCGAAGCTGCTGCCCTTCAACCTCGCGCACTATCATCTGTTCACGGGCGAGCCCATTGACGCGGAGACCGCGCTCAGGCTCGGCCTCGTGAACAAGGTGGTGCCCAAGGAAAAAGTGCTGGAGGAGACCGAGAAGATCGCGCGACAAGTGCTGGCGAACGCGCCTTTGGCGGTGCGCGCCATCAAGGAGATCACCGTCCGCGCGCGCGATATGACGATGGAAGACGCCCTGCGCTTCGGCGACGTGATCCTGAAGCGCCTCCTCGAGACCAAAGACGCGGAAGAAGGCGTGCGCGCTTTCAAGGAGAAAAGACCGCCGCGCTTCAAGGGGAGGTAGGACGCGAGGGTTGGCCATTATATTCCGTAGGGACAGGCCCCTGTGCCTATCCTCATGAGGGACAACCATAGGGGGCAGGACAACCCAAAAGGGTTGTCCTTACTACAATCCTACGGGGTTGCCCCATTCGTTCTCACTTCCCCTTGCGCGCCCGGGCGAGTCGTTGCATAACGAATTTTCTTGATCCTTCGCTACTTGCACCTGAAAGGAGGCCTCGGTGGACTTCGACCTCACCGACGCTCAACGGGAAATCCGGCAAAAAGCCCGCGAAATCGCCGAGAGCCAGATAGCGCCCAGGGCGGCGCATTGGGACGAGACCGAGGAATACCCCTGGGAGAACGCGCAGATTCTGGCCGAGGCCGGCTTCATGGGCATGAACATCCCCGAGGAATACGGCGGCCCCGAGCGCCCGCTCATCGAGGCGGTCCTTGTGGTCGAGGAGATGGCCAAGGTCTGCGGCATCACGGGACGCATCGTGGTGGACAGCAACATGGGCGTGGTGGGGGCGATCATCAAATATGGCACCGAGGAGCAGAAGAAAAAGTATCTGCCCATGGTGTTGAACGGCGATAAGCCCGCCATCGTCATCACAGAGCCCGAGGCGGGGAGCGCCGCCACCGACATGACGACGCGGGCCGTGCTCGACGGCGATGAATATATCCTGAACGGCAAGAAGAAATGGATCACCGGCGCAGGGGTATCGCACATCAACCTCGTGTTCGCCCGCGTGGTGCACGGAGGGGACGAGCAGGGAATCGGCGCCCTGATCGTGGAGTTGGGAGCGGAGGGCTTCCGGGTCGGGGAGCGCGCCTTCATGATGGGCTTGCGGGGAATTCCCGAGAGTGAGGAGATTTTCGAGAACTGCCGTGTGCCCCGGGAAAACCTGGTGACGGTGGGTTTCGGCCGCCTGATGGCCGCCTACAACGCGCAGCGCGTGGGTGCCGGTACGGTGGCCCTGGGCCTCGCCGAAGGAGCCTTCGCCCAGGCGGTGGAATACGCGAAAAAACGCCGCCAGTTCGGCCGCCCGATATCGGAGTTCCAGGGGCTTCAGTGGATTCTGGCGGACGGACGCATCCAGCTCGACGCCGCGCGGCTGCTGCTCCACCGGGCGGCGGTGCAGGAAGACCCGAAGACGAGTTTTCCCGACATGCACCTCGCCGCCATCGCCAAGACGTTTTCGGCGGAAGCCTCGATCAAGGTGGCGAATGACGCGCTCCAGATTTTCGGAGCGGCGGGCTATTCGCGCGATCTGCCGATCGAGCGCATGGCGCGCGACGTGCGGATGTTCACCATCGGCGGCGGCACCACCCAGGCGCAGCGAAACGTCATCGCCTCTGGCATTTTCGGGAGAAAATTCTCGCAGCGCCGGGGAGAGTGAGAAAACCCCGATCAAAAGGCGGGCGTCTCATGAAAGCGGTCCGTGCCCGCCTGGCTTTTAGAAACCGCAACCTCGCCGGAGAGAGCAGATAACCCCGGCCATATTGCAAAGGAACGTTGATGGCTATCTTTACGCTGCAGGAAGCCCGTGCTCTGCTGCCGCAGATCAGGGAAGTGACGCAGCACTACCACGACGTCGTCGAGGCGTTGCGCGAAGAGTTGGAAAGCCCTGAGGGGTCGGGCGATATCAAGCGCATCGAGGGACTCATGAATGACGCGGTTCAAGAATGGGTGAAGGCCGTCAGAGACTTGGGCGTGGAGGTCAAGGGCTTGTGGCTGGCGGATTTTGATTCGGGAGACGGCTATTATTACTGCTGGAAGCTCGGCGAGGACGACATCGAACATTTCCACAGCTATGAAGGGGGGTTCGCGGGCCGCCGTCCCATTTCGTTGCTGGAGTAAGGCAAGTTATTCCTGACTTTCGGGACCGCTCTCGGTGATGATGCCGCCTAGCCGTATTGCAGCACCATGCCCGTGAGACCCAGTTCGATGCAGCCGGCCACCTCGATGCAGCGCGAGTTCGCAGGCGGCATCACTACGCCGGTGATGCCCTCCCGGTAGAACCGCTCGAAGGGATAGCGCCGCGCGATGGAGCGACCTCCTACCAGCCGCATCGCGTGCTGCACCACCTTGGCGCAGACCTCACACGAGACGTACTTCGACTGCATGACGGTCTTCACCGTGTCCTGATTCGCCATGCCGTCTCCCTGTTCCTTCACGTGCGACGCCTCGTAAAGCAGCATCCGCGCGGCCCGGAGCTCCGAACTCAATTCGCCGATGTTGCTCTGGTACAACTCGTTGTGGCTCAAGGGTTCCGGGTTGGGCGGGTACTGCGTCGTCCGCACATACTCCGCCAGATGATTGTAGGCGCCTTCCGCGATGCCGAGATAAGCGGCGGAAAAGCCTAAGTGGAACATGGTGATGTCGATTTTCCCCAGCGCGCCGATGAAGTTCTCACCCCCCAGGATGTCCTCGTTCGGGACGAAGGTGTCCTCGAAGATGATGTCGTCACTCGCCGTTCCCCGCATCGACATGGTGTCCCATACCACCTCCACGGATGAGCCCGCGTAGTCTTTGTGGAGCACGGCGGTCATGATGGCTTCGGCGGCGGTTTTCTTGCCCTCCAGAAACCCGGTGGTGAAGTAGTAATCGGCATGCTCGCCTATCGAGGCGGAAATCTTCCTGCCGCTCAGTCGGTAGCCGCCCTCGACGGGGGAGAAGATGGTCTTGAGCGTCACGAGGTGGCGGAAGCTCATGCCGCGCTCCGCCGTGACGGAGGAAAACAGTTTTCCGTTCTCCACGATGTCGGGGAGCACCCGTTTTTTCTGCTCCTCGTTCGCCAGCGCGAAGAACAGGCTCACGCAGGTCTGGTGCATGTTCCAGGTCAGCGCGGTGGAGGCGCACGCTTTGCCCAGTTCGGCGAGCGCCATGTTGTAGGTGAGGGAATTCGCGCCCGAACCGCCCCATTCCTCGGGGATGCACAGGGCGTTCAGGCCCGCGTCGACGAGCAGTTTGTAGTTCTCGGTGGGGAAGCGGCCCTCGCGGTCGATCTCGGCCGCCAGCTCTTCCATCTGTGGTGCCAGGGCTTTTATTTTGTCGATGATTTCCTTGTCGTATTTCAGATCCATCAGCGTTTCGTATGACTCACTCGCCGCGGTAATGGGACCCATTATTTTTCCTCCTGTTCATCGAGGCGAAAAGCGCCACGCCTCGATAATCCAGACGGCGTTCTGCCAAGGGCCGGGCGGGAGGAAATGCCCGACGCATCTCATGTTCAACTCATCTTGTTCTCCATCCATCGACGTTCTTGGCCATACTACTCCTCCGGCTCGACTTCGGTAGGCGGACGCGCCGCTTGGCACACCGCTCCGCCGGGGGTAGACGGCCATCATATCAGATGCCTCTCCGAGTTTGACATCGCTTCTTCGAGGCATGTAATCTCCGCTGGGTTTTTCATACTTTAACCCATTGAGATGATTCTTGCACCAGCCGTGAAACAAGTTTGGTTCGTTGCCCCTGAATTTCTGGGAGATTTTCCATGCCTCCCCGCATACTCGTCTCAACCACGCCGTTCGGGGAGATCGACCCCAAGCCCATCGAGATGCTCGAAAGCGCGGGCGTGGAGTACGTGCGCAACACGCTGGGCAAGCGGCCGAACGAGGATGAATTCGCCGAGATGATTCGCGACGGTTTCGACGCCGTCATCGCGGGTCTGGAACCCTTCAACCCCAGGATACTGGATTTGGCGAAAGGGCTGCAGTTCATATCTCGCGCCACGGTGGGTCTTGAAACGGTGGACCTGAACGCGGCGAGGGAGAGAAACATTCTCGTCGCGAACACCCCCGGGGCGAACTCGGAAGCCGTGGCGGAACTGACGCTCAGCCACCTGCTCTCGCTCCTGCGGGGCGTGCATCACTCGCACAACGCGCTCCTGCGCGGCGAGTGGCTTCAATACATGGGCCGCACGCTCGATGAGATTACCTTGGGCGTCATCGGTGTGGGCCGCATCGGCAAGCAAGTAATACGCCATGTTTCAAGTTTCGGGGCGAAAATCATCGCGAACGATATATTACCCGATGCGGAATTCGGCGAGCGCTACGGCGTGGAATGGGCCGAAAAGGAAGATATCTACCGCCGCGCCGACGCCGTCTCCCTGCACGTTCCCGCCACACCGAAGACGATCCACATGATGGGGGAAGACGAAATCGCGATGATGAAAAAGGGCGCGTTCCTCATCAACACGGCACGCGGCGTCATCGTGGACGATGAGGCGCTTGCGCGCGCGCTTCGCTCGGGTCATCTGGGCGGTGCGGGAATCGACGTTTTCCCCGAAGAGCCCTACCGGGGAGCCCTGGTGGGAGCGCCCAACTGCATTCTCACCGCGCACCTGGGCGCGCGGGCGCGCTCCTCGCGCCTGCAGATGGAACTCGACGCCACGGAAAACGTCCTGTGCTTTCTAGCGGGGGAGCCGATTCCGGGGCTCGTGCCGGATGAGGAATACGAGATGCAGCGCATCATCACCGCCGACGCGAACGCATAAACCGGAACTCATAATCTCCCAAACTTTGGAGTTATTCGATGCCCAAGACACCTGATTATTTCGTAGGGAAAACCATCATCGTCACCGGCGCGGCCAGCGGCATCGGCAAGGAGACCTCGCTCATATTCGGGCGCGAGGGAGCCAACGTCTTCTGCGCGGACCTCGATGAGGAAGGCGCTGCCGAGATCGCCGAGCGCGTTACGGAAAACGGAGGCCGGGGCGTTCACATGAAGGTGGACGTCACCTCGCGCGAAGAGGCGTTCGAGATGACGAGGCGCGCCAAGGAGCGGTTCGGCCGGGTCGATTTCTCGCTCAACTCCGCGGGCGCCGCTCTCAGGCGTTCCGATTTTCTGAACATCGACGACGACCTCTGGGAGCGGACGTTCGACCTGAACGTCAAGGGCGTTTTCTACTGCATGCAGGCCGCTATTCCCGAAATGCTCGAAAACGGCGGGGGCGTCATCGTCAACATCGGGAGCATGGCGCACAAGCGCGGCGGGCCGGGCCACTCGGTTCACTACGCGGCGGCCAAAGGCGCCGTGGTGACGATGAGCATGGGCGTGGGCCGCGAGTTCGCGGACAGGGGTATCCGGTGCATGTCCATATCCCCCGGACCCATCGACACGCCGTTTCACGATGTTTCTTCAGAGGAACTCAAGGAGTCGATGCGCGCTCAGATACCGATGGGCCGCTTCGGCACGCCGGAGGAAATCGGCGAGTTGGTGTTGTTCATGTGTTCGGATGCGTGCGCGTTCATGACGGCGGATACCGTGTACGTGAACGGCGGCGGGGGCTGGAAGTAGGGCGCTAAGTCATCTTCTCCAAAAAAGGTTCAAGAGCAGCGTCAGCACGATGCTGATCACGATGCTGGTTACTATGGGGAAGGAAAAGCTCCAGTTCTTGCCCTTCAGGTGAATGTCGCCGGGCAGTTTCCCGAGAAACGGGATCTTGGGCGCAATCAGAAATATCACTCCTAAGACCATCAGGACCGCGCCGAGCAGGATCAGCGTTTTTCCGAAACCGCCGAAAGGCTCCATCTGTTTTATTTCCTTTTAAGCGGACGTATCGGTTTCTTCATCCTTCGCGGCGCCCTCCCAAAGCTCCCGCTGGGCGCCTTTGGGCAGCGCGACGCCGAGGTGCGCATACGCCGCTGAGGGGGCGCGCCTGCCGCCGCGCGTGCGCTGTACGAAACCCGCCCGCAGCAGGAACGGCTCCACCATGTCCACCAGGGTGTCCGTCTCCTCGTTCATGGTGGCGGCGATGGCCTCCACGCCCACCGGGCCGCCGCCGTACTGGTCGATGATCGTCCTCAGATACTTTCTGTCCAGCGCGTCGAGGCCCAGTTCGTCCACGCCCTCCATGGCGAGCGCCTCGCGTGTTTTGGATAGGCTGATGGCGCCGTCGCCACGCGCTTGGCAGAAATCGCGCGTCCAGAGCAGCAGCCGGTTCGCCGTCCGCGGCGTGCCCCGGCTTCTCCGGGCGAGTTCGCGCGCCGCCTCTTCTTCAATTGGGGCTTCGAGACGCACGGCGCTATGCAGGAGAATCTGAACGAGTTCGTCCTCGGAGTAGAAATCCACGTGGTAGACGAGATAGAAGCGCTCCCTCAGAGCGGCGGTCAGGGCGCCCGGGCGCGTCGTGGCGCCCACGGCCGTGAATATCTTGAGCGGGAAGTTGATGGTGCGGGCCATGGGGCCGCTATCGACGACGAAGTCCACGCGGTAGTCCTCCATGGCGGGGTAGAGGAATTCCTCCACCGCGCTGGGCATCCGGTGGATCTCGTCGATGAATAGCACGTCGCCCTGCGTGAGGCCCGTGAGGATTCCCATGAGGTCCGCGGGCCTGGATAGTGAAGGTCCGGAGGTCTTGACGAGGCGGGTGCCCATTTCTTCGGAGATGATGTGCGAAAGCGTGGTCTTTCCCAGGCCCGGCGGCCCGTGAAAGAGAATGTGGCCCAGCGGTTCGTTTCTCCTGCGCGAGGCTTTGAGCGCGATCCGCAGTTTCGCCACCAGGTCGGTCTGGCCCACGTATTCTTCGAGCTTCGCGGGTCTGAGCGAGGTGAAGGTTCGCTCCTCCGCCGGACTCGCCGCCTTCGCGCTCACGCGCCGCTCGATGACCATCGTTTTCTCCTTACCGGGTCAGCCGGAACACTTCCTGCAGGATGGCCTCGGCCTCCGCGTCTGCTCCCAGCGAGGCGACGGCGCGCTCCACGAGGTTCTCCGCCTCAGGCGTGCGGTAGCCCAACTGCCCGACCAGCACGGCCATGACGTCCCCGTGCAGGGGCGTGGTTTCTTGACGTGCATCGGGCGGCGACGTGAGGTGAAGCTCCGCGATCTCCTCCCTGAGCGTGGAGATCACCTGCTCGGCCTTTTTTCTGCCGATGCCGGGCAGTTTGGTTAGCAGCGTAGCGTTCGCCGTCGCGATGGCTTCCGCGATCTGAAGGGGAGGGAGGCTCATCGCCCGCACCCCGCTTTTCGGGCTGATGCCGGGCACCTTGATGAAAGAGAGGAAAAACGCCCTTTCTTCCGCCGAGAGGAACCCCACCAGCCGGGGCAGGAGTTGTCCCGTAGCGACGTTTCCCTCCAGGTAATGGTGGGTGTGGAGTTCCACTGCCTCGCGCGCGCCCATGAGCGCCTGAAGCTCATGCACCGCGTATCCGCCCACCTGTATTTCATAGGCGACCCCGGTCGGCGTCTTCAAAATGGCGCATTCAGCGTCAACGTCGATGATCTCTCCCGATATCCGGCGGATCATGTGCCGCTCCCGATCGCCTGGGTGCGCCTAAGGTAGCTGCGGTCGATATGGCAGTACGCCGCTGCGATGGCGTCGGCCACGTCGGCGGGTTCGGGCAAATCGTGCAGACGCATGCGTTGCTGCACCATGCGCTGGACCTGCGCCTTCGTAGCGCGTCCGGCGCCGACGAGCGATTTCTTGATCTCCGTGGCCGCGTAGCTGACCACGGGCACGTGTGCCTGCGACGCCGCGAGGAAGATCACTCCCCGCGCGTGACCCATGATGATGGAGGTGCGGGGGTGTTTGTAGTGGCTGTAGAGGTTCTCCACAGCCATCACGTGGGGTCCGTGCGTCTCGATGATTTGGGTGAGATCCTTGTGCAGTTCATAGAGGCGCTTCTCGATGGGCGCGCTTGAGTCGTTTTTGAGCACCCCGCCGTCCACCAGGCGCGGTTCGTATTCGCCCTCATCGAGGCGCAAGACGGCGTATCCCGTCACGCCAAGGCCGGGGTCCACGCCCAGAACGCGGAATGTGTTTTCGGATCGCGTCAAAAGAAAACCCCACGGGCGGTGGGTTGTGCGTTTATGCGGATGCTTCCGCCATCTGTTCTGCTGAAATGTCGAAGTTCGCGTAGACGTTCTGCACGTCGTCGTTGTCTTCGAGCGCTTCCATGAGGCGAAGCATCTGCTCTGCTTCCCTGCCTTCGAGCTTCACCGTCGATTTGGGCAGCATGGCGAGTTCGGCCGATTCCGTCGGTATCCCGCTTTGCTCGAGCGCCTCGCGCACGGACTCGAACGCATCCGGCGCCGTGTGGATTTCGAAGAAATCATCGCTGGATTCGAAATCCTCCGCCCCCGCTTCGAGGGCGAGTTCCATGAGCGTCTCCTCATCTACGCTCTCCTGGAGGACGAGGAACAAGCCCTTTTTCTCGAAGTTCCACGCCACGGCGTTCGGCTCGGCCATGGTGCCGTTGTTTTTCGTCAATATGTGGCGGATTTCCGCACCCGTGCGGTTGCGGTTATCGGTGAGCACCGCGATGAGAATCGCCACCCCGTTGGGGCCGTAGCCCTCATAGGCGCATTCCTCATAGTTCACGCCTTCGAGTTCACCCGTCCCCTTGGCAATGGCGCGTGTGATGTTTTCCTGGGGCATATTCGCCCCTTTCGCCGTCTGAATCGCCGTGCGCAAGCGGGGGTTGCCGTCCGGGTCTCCTCCGCCGAGACGGGCCGCGATGGTGATCTCCTTGATGAGTTTCGTGAAAATCTTGCCGCGCTTGGCGTCCAGCGCGCCTTTTTTCCGCTTGATGGTGCTCCATTTGGAATGACCGGACATGACGGATACTCCTGCGATTCTCCTGCGGTGGGCCTATCCCTCTCCAACCGAAGGGCATTCGTCTTCATGAGGCATTCTGACTATAATTTCTAGCATGGGGGGCGGTGGGAGTAAAGACTTGGGCCTGCCGGGCGCGGTCTCGAAACGCCCCGCGTGGACACCTTGGTGATGGAGTGATATTTTTCGGCCAGACGACTCCGGGGAGGATGGGTTCTGAGTTCTCGAAAAACAGTATCTTCCATGAATCCTGTCGAGAGGGGCGCGCGGACGCTTCGTATCGAGGCCGAGGCGCTCGCAGGACTCATCACCCGGCTGGATGAAGGGTTCATCCAGGCGGTCGATATCGTTCTGGGGTGCAAGGGCAAGGTCGCGGTCACCGGCATGGGGAAGAGCGGGCTGATCGGACAGAAGATTTCCGCCACCCTCGCGAGCACGGGCACGCCCTCTTATTTCCTGCACCCCGCCGAGGGCGTTCACGGCGATCTGGGCATGGTGACGAAAGACGACGCCGTCGTCGCGCTCTCCTACAGCGGCGAGACGGACGAGGTGGTGCGCATCCTGCCCATCTTCGCCCGGCTTGGCACGCCGCTCATCGCCATCACCGGAACCGAGCACTCCACCCTTTGGCGCGCGGCGCAAGCCGTACTGAACATTCACGTGAAAGAAGAAGCCTGCCCGATTCAACTCGCGCCCACGGCGAGCAGCACCGCCGCCCTGGCGATGGGCGATGCGCTGGCGATGGCCGTTCTGGAAGCGAGGGGGTTTCAGCCCGAGGATTTCGCGCGCTTCCATCCCGGAGGCGTATTGGGGAAGAAGCTCATTCGCGTGAAAGAACTGATGGTTGCGGGCGGCGGCGTCCCGCGCGTGGAGGAGGCGGCTTCCCTGGCTCAGGTCGTGCGTGAGATGAGCGCCAAGAGGCTGGGGATGACGTGCGTGGCGGGTCCCGGTCAGGAGTTGCGCGGCGTCATCACGGACGGAGACTTGAGACGCGCGATGGAAAAGATTGGGGATCTGCCGGAATTGAAAGCCGCTGATTTGATGACGTCCACTCCCAAGACGATAGATCAGGAAGAAATGGCCGCCGCCGCAGTTCAGATGATGGAGGCGAGCGCCATCACCTCCTTGGCGGTCACCGAAGGCCCGGATGGACGCCTGGCGGGCGTGCTGCACTTACACCACCTGCTGCGCGCGGGTGTTGTGTAGACTTTTTCTCTTAGACTGATTTCTCCGAGGCGCCCTGGCGCGGCTTTCTCCCGTTGCTTCACTTCCACCCCGAAGGGCCGAAAATCAGCAAAGCGAGCGCTGCGGCAATCATCAGCACCAGACCAAGCGTAAAGCCGATGGCGGGCGGGATGCGACCGCGCAGAAGCCTTCCCAGCAGGAATCCGGCGACGGCGGGGAGAATCGATACGGCCGAGCGCGCGGACTCGAAGGCCCCCAGCGCGCCCGAGCCGCTCAGCACCGCTATCTGAACGCTCGCGAACACGAGTGCTCCAGTGTAGGTGAGCCGCATCATCCGGGCACGGCCCGCGCCCGTGCTGTCGAGATACATGATGCTGACGGGGTTGCCCGCGTAGGAAAAGCCGCTCAGGCCGCCCGCGAAGAACCCGGCCAGATAGGTGAAGAAGGTCTCATCGCGCATGTCGAGCTGGACTCTCTGGCGCGAGATGCTGTAGACGGCGAACAACAGGACGAGAACGCCCACCGACCACTTGAGGAACGTGGGCGGGCTGGCGATGAGCGTCAGCACGCCCACGGCCGCGCCGGCAGCACCCGCGCCCAGGAAGGGCATGAGGCGTTTGAGCGAAGGGGCGGGAACCCCGCCTCCGATCGCGCGAATCGCCACCAGGATGAGGTTCGGAAGCGAAAGGGTGAGCACGGAATCGCGCACCCCGATGAGAGCGCCCAGCGCCGGCGTCGCCAGGAGGCCGAAGTCTATCCCCGCGGCGCCCTCGAGGAAGGCCGCTGCGAAGACGAGAAGCGTGATATCCCAGGATGGCCACATCGGCTCGGGCGTATCCGGCTAGAGGTTCAGCAGGCGCTGGATGTTCTTGTGCGAGACGTTCTCGTATTCTTCCTGGCTCAGTCCCGCTCCCCGGAGCGTTTCGACCGCTTCGGTGTCCGTCATATCGTAGGGCAAGTCCGTGCCCAGCACGACCCGGTCTCCCCCCATGACGTCGACCAGAAAGCGCACGACGGGCGGATGGAACACCAGCATGTCCAGATAGAAGTTCGAGCGCAGATACTCGATGGGGGCGCGCGATATGTTCTTGCACTCGGGCCGAACCTTCCAGCCGTGGGCGAAGCGCCCGACCAGATAGGGCGCGGTTCCCCCGCCGTGCAGGAAGATGAAGGTGAGGTTCGGCAGCCTGTCGAAAATGCCGGAGAAGATGAGCCTGCCGATGCTGTTCGCGCTCTCCGTGGGGAACCCCACAAGGTTGAACAGGTGGTATTCCTTCATCTGCGCAGCACCCGCCGGATTGGCCGGATGGACGATGATGGGCACGTCCAGGCCTGCCGCCGCCTCGTAGATGGGGTAGAAACTCTCGTCATCGAGATACCGGCCGTTCACGTTCGTGCTCAGAAATCCGCCCTTGAGACCCAGCTTGTTGACAGAGCGTTCGAGTTCCTTGACCGAGAGGTCGATATTCTGTGCGGGGAGCGACGCCAGGCCGTGGAATTTCGTGGGGTGTTTCTCGATGATGTCGGCGTAGGCGTCGTTCGCCGCCTGGCAGAGTTCATCGGCAAGGCCGTCGTCGGCCCAGTAGCAGCCCGGGTTCGATGAGAAGGAGAGGACGTTCATGTCCAGGTTCATCTCGTCCATGGTTTCGAGCCTCAAGTCCACGTTGGTGAAAGGCTCGATGGGCGGGTGCATCATCCCCTTGATGTCCACGATGCGCTTGCCGTCCGCGTTCGTGGTGAGCCGGACGCCGTAGCGCGGGCCTTCTTTTTCGAGAATTTCAAAGTATTCATCGGGATATATGTGGCAATGAGCGTCGATGTGCATTCTTCTCGTCTCCATGATGGGAAAAGCCGAACCGGATTGTTAGCACCCGCGCACGAGAGGCGTCAACCGCGCGGCGTCATCCCGTGGGCGGGGTATTCTCATTGTTTCCGCGTTGGATGGAAGCGAAGAATTTCAGGGCTTGAGGGCGCGGATGGTCGCGCTCGCAAGCTGCGGCGCGACATAGGGTTTGCGGTTGATGATTTCCACTTGGGCGAAACCGGCCTCGCGCAGGCCTGCGATGTACGCATCCTCGCTGATGGCGCCGGCGATGCACGCGCACCAATCCGCGATGGAGGCTTCTGCGGAAGGATCGATAGTTTCGTCTCCTGCCTGTTCGCCCCCTCTGATGACGTCCGACACCACGAAGCGCCCGCCCGGGCGCAGCACGCGAAACGATTCGCGGAACACGGCCGTCTTATCGGGCGAGAGGTTGATGACGCAGTTGCTGATGACGACGTCGACCGAGCCTTCCTCAATCGGCATGTTCTCCATCTCGCCTTTTCTGAACGAGACGTTTTGAAGCCCCATGCTCTGCTTGTTTCTCTCCGCCTTATCCAGCATTTCGTCCGTCATATCGAGACCGATGACGCTCCCCTCCGGCCCCACCTCCTTCACGGCGAGAAAACAATCGAGGCCCGCGCCCGAGCCCAGGTCCAGCACCGTCTCGCCCGGTTGGGGAGCGGCGTCCCGTATCGGATTGCCGCATCCAGCGTTGGCGCTCAAGATGTCCGAGGGAAGCTCTCCCACGGCATCTTCCGTATAGCCGATGCTTTGGACGTTCTCAGCCCCCATGGGCATCTCGGCGTCCGCCTCTCCGCAGCAGGAAACCTCGCCCGCCGCGACTCTGGCGTAGAGTTCCCGGACGGCGCTTTTGATGCTTCCCGCATCGTCGCAGCATTCTGCGGACATGGATGGAAACCTCCTCGATGGCAATCCTGGGGCTTTGTAGACAGACACCCCGTATGTGAGCAGGATAACAAGTATGCGGGAGAGGAGGGAAGCGGAGCGTGTCCGCCCACCGCCCCAAATGAGATTTTTCAGCGCAACCCCATATATTTCAATACGATAAATTTTCAGTTTTTTATCGAAAAACATCGTGAATTTATCGATATTTATCGAATTTTTCGGAAATTCGAAGCGGGGCTTTTCGTTCCGTTTGCGGGGGGAACTCCGTTTCGACATCCTCGCCTCGTTGCGTTTTTCCGCACCGCCTGAGCGCATGGGAACGCCCTCCTCGCGGCGGATTGTGCCGTATCCCGGGCGAAACCCGGCGACGGCAAATGCGGGGTAATGCGCGTGAGGGTTCCCCGCCGGGGAGAGGGTCCGCAGCGGAGGGGCCTCTGTGCCCTTCCGAGGTTGCGACCTGTCCCGAAGGAGTGGAATGGTTTTGTCCGGAGCCAAGAGCGCGCGCCGGTATTGATCGGTTGCACGGAAGCGCACCGGCAGTTCCGTGCGAAACCAGAATCACGGCCGGAGAGACGCAGTTCACCGCTGCGGGTTGCGGGAAAAGCGCTTCCGTGCAACTTTGGGGCCGAGCCGCCCCTGATCCTCTTTCATGCGTCGAGTGATGAGCGAAGACAAGAAACGAATCTATCTCATCGACGGCTCGGGCTACATGTTCCGGGCCTATTACGGCACGATGCGCCAGCGTCTTTCGAACTCGAAGGGCGTGCCCACGGGCGGCACGCTGGCCTTCGCCCGAATGCTCCTGAAAGTCATCCGCGAGCGCGCGCCCGAGTACGTCGCCATCGCCTTCGACCGCCCCGAACCCACGTTTCGTCACGAGATATACCCCGACTACAAGGGAAACCGCGACGCCGCGCCCGAAGACCTGGTCGAGCAGATCCCCTACATGCACCGCGTGGTCGAGGTGTTGCGGGTTCCGTTGCTCGTGCAGGTCGGGGCCGAGGCCGACGACATCATCGGCACGCTGGCCGCGCGCGCCGAAGCGGAGGATTTCGAGGTCGTGCTGGTCACGGCGGACAAGGATTTCGCCCAGCTCGTATCCGAAAACGTGCGCATCTGGGACCCGATGAAGGACGAGGAGATGGGGCCGGCCGAGATCGAGGCCAAATGGGGCGTGCCGCCCGAGAAATTCGTGGATATCCAGGCGCTCATGGGCGATTCGACGGACAACATCCCCGGCGTGCCGGGCATCGGGGAGAAAACCGCCGTCGCCCTCATCCAGCAGTTCGGCGGACTCGAAGAAGTGCTCGCCTCCACCGATCAGATAAAGCGCCCCAAACAGCGCGAGAACATCGAGGAAAACGTCGATATGGCGCGCCTCTCGCGCGAGCTTTGCACCATCAAGCGCGATCTCGTTCTCGAGGGAGACCTGGAATCCTGCCGCCTCGGCGACGCCGACATCGAGGCGGGCCGGAAACTCTTCGTCGAAGAACTCGAATTCAAGAGCATCATCGAGCAACTCCCCGGCTACAGCGCAGAAGACGCCGAAGAAACCGCGCTTGAGGAGGCCCCCGCTGCCGAAGAAGAAGAGCGCGACTACCACGTCATCCGCACCGCCGAAGAGCTCGCGTCGTTGATCGCGGAACTGGAATCTGCGGGGCGCTTCGCGTTCGACCTGGAGACGACCTCGCTCGACCCCATGCAGGCGCGCATCGTGGGCTTCAGCTTCTCCGCCGCCCCTGGCCGCGCGTTCTACGTCCCGGTGGGGCACGAGATGATGGATGCGGGCCCCCAGCTTCCGCTCGAAGACGTGCTCGCTGAAGTCTCCCCGCTCCTGGAATCGGCCGAGGTCGAGAAAATCGGCCAGAACATCAAATACGACATCGCGGTGCTCAAACAGGCCGGCCACGAGGTTCGCGGCCCCCTGTTCGATACCATGCTGGCCTCCTACCTCCTGCTCTCGAGCCGCCGGAGCCACGGGATGGACCACCTGGCGCAGGAGTATTTCGGGGTGACGACCATCAAATACGCCGATCTGTGCGGCAAGGGCGCCAAGGAGATCCCCTTCTCCCACGTGCCCGTCGAGGCGGCGGTCCCCTACGCCTGCCAGGACGCCGACATCACCTTCCGCCTCGCCGCCGAGATGGCCCCGCAACTCGAAAACGACGGCCTCACGAACCTTTTCGAGGAACTCGAAGTCCCGCTCCTGCGCGTCCTGCTCGACATGGAGCGTGCGGGCATCCGGCTGGACCGGGAATTCCTGCGGAACATGGGCAAGGAACTCGAAGCGCGCCTGGAGCGTATGACGAGCGAAATCCACGAACTCGCGGGCGAGGCGTTCAACATCAACTCCACCCAGCAGTTGCGCGTCATCCTTTTCGAGAAGCTGAACCTGCCCGTGATCAAGAAGACGAAAACGGGCCCCTCCACCGACATCGACACCCTGGAGAGGCTCGCCCCGCAGCACCCCCTGCCGCAGGAGATTCTGAACTTCCGGCAGCTGTCGAAGCTCAAGAGCACCTACGTGGATACCCTGCCCGAACTGGTGAACGCCCGGACGGGCCGCATCCACGCGCGCTTCAACCAGACGGTCGCCGCCACGGGGCGGCTGAGCGGTTCGGACCCCAACCTGCAGAACATCCCCATCCGCACGGATCTGGGCCGCCAGATCCGCCGGGCATTCCTGCCCGAGGAGGGGTGGAAACTCCTCTCTGCGGATTACAGCCAGATCGAACTGCGGGTGCTGGCCCATTTCACGAACGACCCGGCCCTGGTCGACGCCTTCGGCAAGGGAGAGGACATCCACGCCACGACCGCCTCGGCCGTCTACGGCGTGGCGCTGGACGGCGTGGACGCCGAGATGCGCCGCGTCGCCAAGGCGGTGAATTTCGGGATCATCTACGGGCAGGGGGCCTTCGGCCTCTCCCAGGCCATCGGCATTCCCCAGTCGGAAGCGCGCTCGTTCATCGACACCTATTTCGAGCGTTTCGCCGCCGTGCCCGCCTTCGTGGATAAGACCATCGAGAGCGGCAGGGAGCGCGGCTACGTTTCCACCATCATGGGCCGGCGCAGGTATCTGCCCGATCTGAACAGCCGGAACCGCAACGCGAAAAACGCCGCCGAGCGGACGGCGGTGAACTCCGTCATCCAGGGAAGCGCCGCCGACATCATCAAGCTCGCGATGATAGCCATCGCCGACCGCCTGAAGCGGGAGGAGAAGCAGGCGCGCATGCTCGTACAGGTGCACGACGAACTCCTGTTCGAGATACCGCCCGCGGAAATCGAGAGCGTCTCCTCCCTCGTCGCGGAGGAGATGCGCGGCGCGATGCCCCTGCACGTTCCGCTCGACGTGGACGTGAGCACGGGCGGGAACTGGGGCGAGCTCAAGTAGCGGAGGCGCGCGTTCGCCATGTCCAACCTCTACGCGGTCGGCGACATCCACGGCCAGATTCACATGCTCGAAGCCCTGCTGGAACGCGTGCCCTTCCAGGAGGACGATGAAATCGTCTTCCTCGGCGATTACATCGACCGGGGGCGGGATTCCAGGGCCGTGGTCGATTTGCTCATCCGCTTCAGGCGCGAATACCCCAATACCGTATTCCTGCGAGGCAACCACGAGGATATGCTCATGGATTATCTCGCAGGCGGCGGGAGCTATCATCCGGGCGTCTACGTGATGAACGGCGGCGACGCGACGCTGGAGAATTACCGCGATTCGAGCGGCGACGTTTGGCTGCCGCCCGAACATCTGAAGTTTTTCAACGCCCTCGAGTGGGTTCATGTGAGCCGCGGATTTATCTTCGTGCATGCGGGCCTGAAGCCGGGCGTTCCCGTCGACCGGCAGGACCCGATGGACATGGTCTGGATACGGGAGGAATTTCTCCATGCGGAATACGATTTCGGCGAGCCCGTCGTTTTCGGGCACACGCCGGGATGGGAGATGAAGAACGAACTCCCCTTTTACCTGGGGATCGACACGGCCGCCGTAATGGGCGGGCGCCTGACCTGCGTGCAGCTCGCCGAGGGCGAGGTCGTGAACTGCTGCCAGGTTTCCTCGCAGGAAGTGGAATAAGCCGGCCCGCTCGTGAAGCGAAAACCAGAGGCGATTCCAGATGATAAGAAAGTAATCCGCCTGCTCACCGAGCAAGGCAGGCCGGTGGCCGTGCGCGAACTCGTGCGCCTGCTCGAAGTGCCCTCCGCCGCGCGGCCTGCGCTCAGGAAGCGCCTGCGCGCCATGGCGGAAGCGGGCGCGCTCGTCCGCGTTCGCGGGCGCTACTCGACGCCGGGTTCTCTCTCCATCCATCAGGGTGTCTTCCGGGGACACGCGCAGGGCTACGGGTTCGTCGCGCCGAATCAGGCCGATGGAAAAGCCACCGACATCATGATCAAGAAAACCCGGACGCGCGGCGCGATGGACGGCGATACGGTCTCCACCCGTGTGGAGAAGGTCCATCCCGACGGAAGGCGCGAGGGGAGCGTGCTCGACGTGATCGAGCGCGCGCACGAAACCCTGGTGGGCAGGCTTTGCGTGGAGGGCCGGAGCGCGTGGGTGGAGCCCCAGGAAGAGCGCATACCGCATCTCGTGGTGCTGGACGCGAAGGAGCGCCGGGAGGCCCGGCGCGGCGAGTGGGTGGAGGTGGAGATCACCCGCTATCCCACGCAGAAGGAGCCCGCCAAAGGGTGCATTCTGAGGTCGTTCGGCTATCCCGAAGACCCCGCCGCCGAGAGTCGGATGGTGCTCGCCAAGCACGGGATACGCGAGGAATTTCCCCAAAAAGTTCTGAAGGAAGAAAAGAGGCTCTCCCCGCCCCGGGAGGATACTCCCTTCCCGGAGGGTGTAGAGGATTTGCGGGATCTTTGCGCGTTCACGGTCGATCCGTTCGACGCGCGCGACCGCGACGACGCGGTTTCGATTGAAAAGCTCAGAAGTGGGTGTCGCCTCGGCGTGCACATCGCCGACGTGGGCCATTACGTGAAAGAAGGCGGCGCCATCGACAAGGAAGCCCGCGACCGGGGGACGAGCGTCTACCTGCCGGACAGGGCGGTGCCCATGCTGCCGCCCCGCCTGACGGGGGAGGTGTGTTCCCTGCGCGAGGGAGCCGTCCGGCGGGTTTTAAGCGTCTTCATCGATTTCGACCGCTACGGGAACCGGACGGCGATGCGGCTCACCTTCGCGCGGATTCGCTCGCGCGCTTCCCTGACCTACCGCGGCGCGGCGGCCATCCTGGAGGGCGGGGAGATTCCGCAAAAAGAAGAGGTCGAAAGCGCCCGCGCGCTCGAAGCGCCGCTCCGGGAACTCGCAGCTCTTGCGGACAAGCTCCACGCGGAACGCATGCGGCGGGGCAGCCTCGACTTCGACCTGCCTGAAGCGCAGGTGCTGCTCGATGCGGAGGGAATGCCGAGGGGAATCGCGCGCGCGCCGAGGACATCCGCCCACCGGCTCATCGAGGAGTGCATGCTGGCGGCGAACCGGGCGGTGGCCGAGTATCTTGCCGAGGCGGGCGGCGCGTCGGTCTTCCGCGTCCACGAGGCGCCGGCGGAGGAGAATCTCGAAGGCTTGCGGGCGGTTCTCTCCAGACTGGGCCTGAAGGCGCCGCGTATTGAGGCGCTCAAGCGTCCGGGCGGGTTTCAGGAGGTATTCGAGACCGTGCGCGGTTCGGACGTGGAGCGCTACGTGAACCTCGCCGCGCTCAGGGGCATGAAGCTCGCGCGCTACGAGGCGGCGCCCGCCCTTCACTTCGGCCTGGGCTTCGAGCGCTACGCGCACTTCACCTCGCCCATCCGCCGCTATGCGGACCTGTGCGTCCACAGGAGGCTCGCGCGGCTCATGCGCGGCGATGGCAGAAAACCGCAGGCGAAGCCGCTCGCCGCCCTTTGCGGTGATATTTCAGAAAGAGACCGGACGGCGGAGGCCGCCTCGCGCGAGATGGTCGATTTCATGAAAGCGCTCTTCATGCGCGATAAAGTGGGCGGGCGTTTTCGCGGCCACGTCTCGGGCGTCGCGAATTTCGGGATTTTCGTGGAGTTGGAAGATATATACGTTGAGGGCATGGTCCCCCTCGAATTCATGACGGACGATTATTACGCCTTCATTCCCGAGGAGCACGCGGTTCTGGGCCGGCGGACGGGCCGGCGGTTCCGCCTGGGCGACCCCGTCACCGTGCGGGTGGAGGGTGTGGAACTGGCTTCGCGGCGCGTCACGTTCCAGTTGATGGCGGGCGGGACGCGAGAGCTGGTCGGCGAGGCGGCGCAGTCGCGCCGGGCGAATCTCACCGGCCACCGGCCCCCCGAGAGAAAGAAACTCTCAAGCCCCCGGCGCAGGAAGCGGGGAAAGACGGCGCCCCGGCGAGGGAGACGCCGCTGAGGCTCTGATGCGGGGTTGTTGGAAAAGCTCACCGAAGCCGCACCGGGTTTCACTCCCCCCTTGAGGGGGAGTCGGTGAGGTAAGGGCGAAGCCCGCAAGCGAACCGGTGGGGGGTATAAGCCGGAGTGGCGAGAAAGCGCATTTCACCCCCCACCGAATCGGCCTTCGCAAAAACCGCTCGGCCTCTTCGACTCCCCCTC
>VXPH01000206.1 GCA_009839615.1 Nitrospinota bacterium | reverse complement strand
ATGGCGGCTTTTTCCATAAAACGCACCAGCTCCGGCGTCGCCACCACCTCGGCGTTCGTGCCCCGAAGGTGGAGAGGCACGTGCTCATCCGCCACGACGACGGAATACGTCCCTGCAAGCCCTGGCCGGATCGCATCTTCACTCATCTGGGTTCACCCGATTATCGAGGCCGTTAGCCGCCCATCGTCAAAACGATTTTTCCGAAGATTTTCCCGGTCATGAGCAAGTCGTGAGCGCGCGGCGCCTCCACGAGCGGCATCGTCTCCCCCACCGAGGCGCGCACCCTGCCGTCGGCCAGCATGGGGTTCAGTTGGCGCACCATTTCCGGGAATACGGGGTCGGAGTTGAACAGGCTCAGCCCACGCACGTCGATGTCCTTGGAATAAAACGGCGGATAGTTCACCGAACCCACCGGGTTCTTCCCGGTGCCCGCGCCGAGCACGACGATGCAGCCGTATTTCTTGACCGCCCGGCAGTCGTCGCCGAAGTTCTCCACCGCCACCATCTCGATCACCGAATCCACCCCGCGTCCATCGGTCTCGGCCAGGCATCGCTCGGCGAAATCCTCCTCGCGGTAGTTCACGACCACGTCGGCGCCGAACTCGCGGCAAAACGCGGCTTTTTCCCCGGAACTCACCGTCGTGATGACGTGCGCCCCGGCCGCCTTGGCGATCTGGATCCCCATACAGCCCACGCCGCCCGCGCCCGCGTGGATGAGCACCGTCTCACCCGCCTTGAGCCCCGCCTTGTATATGAGTGCGTAATACGCCGTGTACAGGACCACAGGCAGGGAAGCGCCTTCTTCATAAGAAAGGCCCTCCGGGAGTTTCGCCGTGCGGAGGGAACTCAAGAGCGCCTTCTCGGCGTAAGAACCGCTCACCGCTAAGCCGAAGACCCTGTCGCCGGGAGAGAAGCCGCTCACGCCCTCGCCGACGGCCAGCACGTCGCCCGCCGCGTCGACCCCGGGCGTCCAGGGCAGGGCCAAGCTCTTCGAGAGCGGGTGCGCGCCTGAGCGGAAGGTGGTGTCCACCGGGTTCACGCCGGCCGCCTTCACGTCCACCAGTATCTGCCCCGCCCCGGGGGTCGGGTCCGCCGCATCTTCGAGCACCATGACTTCCGGGTCGCCGAATTCATGCACGTGTATCGCCTTCATCTTCTTCTCCTATCAAAATTGGGGCGCCAGGCGCCTCGCTGTTCTCTCGAAAATGAATCAAAGGGTTCCGGCTGATTCCCTATTCCTTATCACACATCAGGAGAAAATGCTCTCGTTGCCCGGATCGTCCGCGCGCGAGGCGGCTGGAGGCAATCGCTCCTGCATTGGGCCTGTTGAAAAAGCCCCGCCAGCGATCCCGCAAACCGCCAACGCCTCTTTCCTCACCCTGAGTAGCCGCCGAAGGTAAAACGCGACTGAGAAGGGAGCGTTTATATCGAGGGGCGAACCTCGCGCCGGGCGAGAAGGCATCCTTCGATACGCGGCTTCGCCGCTACTCAGGATGAGGCGGAGGGGGCTTTTTCAACAACCCCGCTCGGGTGGCCGCTGGCCTTGACATGGAATTTTCAGCGGAGATAATGAGGCAATCTCGTCAGCGTAAGAAAAAGCGCGCGCCCTGTCTTTGCGCATGAGGGGCGGAGAATATCGCTGGAAAGAGGAGTGGAACTCACGGGGAACTCCGAGAATACCTGAGCGTTCATCTGGTGATGAGGCGTCATCATCAAAATTTCGTGTATGTTTTCACCATGAAAAGGAGTCCGTAATGAAGAAATTCGCATTCTTTGCAACAGTGGCGGCAGCCGTGGCGTTCACGATCGGCGCAGCGGACGCCGCGGAGCGCTATCGCTTCGGCGGAGGCCCCTCCGGCGGCGCGTGGCATCCCTCCATCAGCGCGGGAACCCAGCTTCTGAACAGGAAGATCGGCAGGAAGTTCTACTTCCAGTATTCCCCCTCGGCCGGTTCGGTGGCCAACGTCCGCCGCGTGAGCCTGGGCGAATTCGCCACCTCGTGGGGACACGTCGGCCAGGTCTACCAGTCCTGGACGGGCACGGGCCTGTTCAAGAAAGACGGCGCCAACAAGGACTTCCGCATCGTCGCCAACGTCCGCGCGCAGTCGCAGATCATCGCCGTGCTGGCGGACAGCACCATCAAGTCCTACAAGGACATGGCGGGCAAGCGGGTGAACCTGCTCAAGCAGGGAACGGGCAGCCACGTGAACTGCAAGAACATCTTCGCCGCCGTCGGGCTCACCGACAAGATCCAGCCGCGTTATCTCGGCTTCTCCGCCTCGGGCCGCGCCCTGGGCGACCGCCAGATCGACGTGTACTGCTCCGCCGGCGCGCCGTTCACCATCCCGGCCCTCACCCGGCTCTCCATCCAGAAGCCGGTGCGCTACATCAGCCTGAGTGAGGCCGAGCAGAAAAAGGTGACCGACGCTCACAAGTTCTACGTGCCGATCACCATTCCCGTCCAGAAGGAAGTCCGCGGCATGAAGGAGCCGGCGCGCTCCATCGCCTACGACGTCTGGTGGATTGCGCACAAGCAGATGTCGAACGACGCCGTATACAACATGCTCAAGGTCATCGCCGCGCCCGAGAACCTCAAGCAGCTGACCAAGACGGCGCGCTACTGGCGTGACCTGAGCGGCAACTTCAACGCGCTCAAGGTCCACAAGATATGGGTGCACCCCGCCGCCGCACGCTACTGGAAAGAGCGCGGCGTGAAGGTGCCCGCCGAGGTCGTGAAAGGCTTCTGATTCTCGCAACGATAATCCGGCGAGAAATCGCGCCCGGGGAGGAGAAACCTGGAAAGTCTTCTCCTCCCCGGGATTCTTTCGCTTCACGGCTTTTCCCGGGATTGACGGCCCGCTCGCCCCTGCCAAGGTAAGGACGCCATGTTTCGAAACCTCTTGCCCATACTGATGAAGCTCGGCCTCATATCGGACGAAATGGTCGTCCCGCGCGACCTGCGGGGTTTTTCGCGCATCGTGGTTTCGATTATTTCCGTCGCGTTTTCCTACTTCTTCGTTGATATCTCATACTTCGGACCGCCTCGTTCGGAAATCTTCAAGGGCGTCTACATCCTGGCGACCGCTACACTCTGCGTCCTCGTCTATAAAGGCAGGCAAAGGCCCGTCCGCGAGGGCTTCGCCTATCTCGATGAAATCTTCTCGTTCCTCGCCATCGTCGTCATGTGCGCCACCCTGGCCCTGTGGGCGTATTGGGGCGTTTTCTTCGGCGACGTGCTATGGGGTGAGTTCATGGTCGGGGGGGCCTACCTGGTCGCCCTTCTCGGCGCGCTGTTCGGCGCGTTCCTCTACCGGTTTGAAGCCACCACGGAGCGCGTATCGGAATTCCCCACGCTCTCGGACTGGCTGTACATCATAGCGGCCGTCGCCCCCATCATCTGGTGGAACATCTACAACATCGAACTCACCACGCGCATCGGCGGCCCCGTGCCCGCCTCGGTGGTGATATACACGCTGCTGCTCACGACGGTGAGTTTCGACATCGCGAGGCGCGTCATCGGCCCCGTCATCCCGTTCATCGGCTTCCTGTTCCTGATCTACAGCTTCAAGCCCATCGCGCAGATATCGCCGGGCCTCCTCTACCACGAAGGGTTCGGGCTCGACCGCGTGACCGAGTTCCTCATGCTCGAGGCCGACGGCATCACCGGCCTCATCGTCGAGGTCTTCGCCACCTACATCGTCATCTTCGTCGTGCTGGGCGCGTTCCTGGAAAAGACGGGCCTGGGCGAGTTCCTCATCGACGCCACCTACCGGGTGACGGGCCAGAAGACGGGCGGCCCCGGCCTCACGGCCGTCATGTCGAGCGGGCTGTTCGGCATGATCTCGGGCAGCGGCGTGGCCAACGTGGTGACGACGGGCACGTTCACCATCCCCCTCATGAAGCGGGTGGGCTACCGCCCTGAGTTCGCGGGCGCGGTGGAGGCGGCCGCCTCCACGGGAGGGGCCTACATGCCGCCCATCATGGCGGGCGGGGCCTTTCTCGTCGCGCAGCTCACCGAAACGTCTTACTTCGACATCGTTAAGATAGCGACGCTCCCGGCCATTCTCTACTATCTCTCGGTGGGCTACATGGTCTTCATCCGCGCCGTGCGGCGCGGACTCCACGGCGTCGACCCCTCGGAGCTGCCACCCTGGAGCAGAATCATCCCGCGCCTCCACTTCCTGCTGCCCATCCCCGTGATGGTGTACTACCTCGTCATCGGCGATTCCGCGTTCTTGGCGGCCTTCAAGACCATCTGCCTCATCGTGATGCTGAAAACCTGCGAACTGCTCTCGAACGTCAACATACCCACCGCGAACCAGACGGCCCGCCCGTTCCTCGCCGTATCGATCGCCTTCGGCGTCTTCTCCTATTACTTCGGATTAACGGTGGGCGCGCCATTCTCGTGGTTCGCGGACACGCTGCGCGGCATGAACTGGGGAGACGCCCTGTTCTGGACCGTGGCGGCGTTCATCGTCCTGAAGCTCGCCGAAATCATCTCGACCGCGATGCGGGCGGAAACCGGAGAGGCCGAATACGAGACAGGGCCGATTCTCTTCCGGCGGCTGTGGGAACTCGCCGTCGACATCGTCAAGGTCACCTGGATATCGCTCGAAGCGGGCGCGCGAAACACCCTCGTCATCGGCTGCATCGCGTGCGTGCTGGGCATCCTGCTCTCCTGCGCGACGCAAAGCGACCTCTCAGGCCGCATCTCCATATTGTTGACCGAGTTCAGCTTCGGCCTCCTGCCGCTCACGATCATCTGGGTGATCATCGCCGGCTACATCGTCGGCATGGGCCTGCCCATCACGGCGAGCTACGTGGTGCTGGTCATCTTCGGCGTCATCGCGCTCACCAACCTGGGCGTGCCGACCGTCCACGCGCACCTCATCTGCTTCTGGGTGGCCGTCGTGAGCGCCGTGACCCCGCCGGTCGCCCTGGCGGCGTACGCGGCGAGCGCCATCGCCGTCTCGGACCCGGTGAAAACAGGCTTCCAGGCGCTGAAACTCGCCTCGTGGCTCTTCATCATGCCGTTCCTGTTCGTCTACACTCCGCTTCTCCTGGACGGCACGACGACCGAGGTGTCCATCACCTTCGGGGCATGCGTCATCGGCATCGTCGGCTGGGCCGGATGGATGGAGAACTTCATGATCCGCTACGCGAACGGCCTGGAACGGGCCCTGATGTTCATCGGCTCGACATGCCTCCTCCTGCCCGTGGGGAATTTCGTGGTCTTCATTACCCCGCTGGAAGGAGATTTGAGGTATCTCTCCTACGCCGCGGGCATCGTCGCCCTCGTAGCGGTGTTCGTCTTACAGCGCACCCGCGGCGGCGAAGACCCGGCGCCCGCGTAACTCAAGTTCATCCCGAGAAGGAGGCACCATGAGCAAAACACCTCCCGCTCTCAGGCGCATTCAGCACGTGGGCTTGAAGGTCCACGACCTGGACGAGGCGGTGGCCTTCTACCGCGACGTCATGGGGCTCCGAGTTTCGGACCGCTACGAGCCGGGGGACAACCCCCACAGCCCGTGGGGGATATGCTTCATGCGCTGCGGCGAGGGCCACCACGAGGTATCCCTCATCGCCTACCCCGCAGAAGCCGGCCTCACGCCCAAAGAGGGAGGCATGCGAAAGCCGGAAGTCGGCCTGCACCACGTGGCCTTCGAGGTGGGCTCTAGGGACGAACTCGAAGCCTGGGCGGCGCACATCCGCTCGCACGGCATCCGGATCGCCGCGGGCCCCCTCGTCCACAGCCCCACGCATCCGGAGGGCGACGGCACGCTGGGCGAGAACCGCGCCTTCTACTTTCACGACCCTTGCGGAAACGGGATCGAGATTTTCTGCGACCTCGCCAGAATGGACGCAGACACCAACCGGGTTGACGAGATGTGGTTCCGCGACAGGCTCGAGCGCGACGGCCTCCCGCGCGATGCCGCCGACCCTCCCCCCGCCTGGCGGCCCGGCGTATCGAGCATGGCGGACGCGAAAGAGAAATTCAGCCAGCCCTCTTCGTAGAGGGGTTGTTAAAAAAAAACCTTTTTTAGGGGTAGAGGGGACGCCTCCTTTCGGCTGGAAAACCAACCCCCCCTACCCCCCCTTGACAGGGGGGTATAAAAAGGCGATGCGCCCCCGC
>VXPH01000054.1:4278-6248 GCA_009839615.1 Nitrospinota bacterium | reverse complement strand
CGTCGGGCTTTCCCCTCGGGAAGCCCGACCCTCAAGGGGGGAGTGAACTTCAAAAACGTGCGCGCAACCCAAAATCGTTTCCTGGAACTTTTCCCACGGCCCCACGCGGCAAGGCTTCTGTTCCCCCCTTCTCATTTCCCCCATAAAATTTCCCTTGTGGCGAAAAATCCCCTGAAGGGCTATATTGTTCCCGATGACGAGGGAACCCAAGGAGCGGTGCGCTCCTTTTTCTTTTTCCTGAGATTCGTGAGGTGCGTGATGGCGGGCGGCATCAAAATCGTTGCGGAGAACAGGCGCGCCCGCGCCGATTATGCGATAGACGAGACCTACGAGGCGGGCCTCGTCCTCACGGGCACCGAGGTGAAGGCGCTGCGCGAGGGCCGTGCGAACCTGAAGGAGAGCTACGGCGACATCATCGGAGGCGAGGCCTGGCTGGTGGATTGCCACATCAGCCCCTACGGGCACGGCAACATTCACAACCACGAGCCCACGCGCAGGCGTAAGCTCCTGCTCCACAAGCGCGAGATCGGCCGCTTGATCGGCCGCGTGAACGAGCGGGGCATGACCCTCGTGCCGATGAAGATGTATTTCGCCCGGGGCCGCGCCAAGGTGGAAATCGGCGTGGGCAAGGGCAAGAAGTTCCACGACCGCCGCGAGGAGCTCAAAAAGCGCGCCGCGAACCGCGAGATAGAGCGCGCGCTGAGGGAGAGGAACAGGTGATACGGGATCTTTTCAGGGACTATACGATGCGCTGGTGGCAGGTGAGTCTGCTCAAAGTCTCCATGGCCGCGTTCGGCCTGGCCGTCGGCGCCACCTGGCCGGGAGCGTTCGAGGGCCGGCTGCTCTGGATATGGCTGATATTCCTGCTCCCCGCCGCGTATCTGAGCTACGTCTTCTATCCCCAGATGTGGAGGAGAAGGCGGAAATAGCGTATACGAGACGGGCCCGGGGCGATGATCGCCGCTCCGGGTCTGCTGTTCATCTCTCATGGGGGCGATCCGGTTTCGACGGGAGGATTTGAAGTCTGAGCTGCGCGCCGGGGACGCCACTTGGCCCCGTTATCAATGTGGCAAAATCACACCAGCCGATAACGAGCTGGCTCTCGCTGCCTAGACGCTAGCGAGCGTTCCCCCTCGCCTCGTCCGCGGGCGGGGTGTGGAACGTCATGATGCGGACTAGCCGACCCAGGTTTCGGTCCGGAGCCTGCTAGGCGAATTCGAATCGGACTAGCCCGGAGGATGGCCCGCCGGTGGGCTTGGTCCCGGGCGAAACCCTCACCACCGGCTACGCGCGTAGACGCTCACGACGGAAGCCTTTCGGACGCGGGTTCGATTCCCGCCGCCTCCACCAGGATACAAAACTTGCGGCGACATGCGCCGCCGATCGGACGGGAGTTCAAATGACCGAAAAAAGCACGATTCAGAACATGGCCCTGTTTTGTGATTTCGAAAATATCGCCCTTGGCGTGCGCGAAGCCAAATACGCGGATTTCGATATTCAAAGAGTGCTGGAGCGCTTGCTGCTCAAGGGCAGCATCGTCGTCAAGAAAGCCTACTGCAACTGGGCGCGCTACAAGGAATTCAAGGCCCCCATGCACGAGGCGGCCTTCGAGCTGATCGAAATACCGCACGTCCGCATGTCCGGCAAGAACTCCGCCGACATCCGCATGGTCGTCGATGCGTTGGACCTCTGCTATACCAAGGCGCACGTCGATACCTTCGTGATTATCAGCGGCGATTCCGATTTTTCGTCCCTGGTCAGCAAGCTCCGCGAGAACAACAAGGTGGTTGTCGGCGTCGGCGTGAAGAACTCGACCTCCGACTTGCTGACCTCGAACTGCGACGAGTTCATCTATTACGACGATCTGATGCGCGAATCCGGAAAACAGGGAAAGGCCAAGCGGAAGCGGCCGGCCGCCCGCGCCGGGAGGAAAAAAAAAGAGGGCGGGGGAGCGGAAAAAAACGGAGAAA
>VXPH01000054.1:0-4268 GCA_009839615.1 Nitrospinota bacterium | reverse complement strand
TCTCCACTAGTCTAGTGTGCCCTACTCTCAAACCCGTTTAATCGCAAGGGCTCCGCGGCGGGCCGCCGGGGGCGTATCAAATTAAGTCGTCGACGGCGAAGAGGAAAAACGGCTGGAAGGGCTCAATCTGGTCCTGGAGACGACCGAGGACCTGGCCCGGGAGCGGGGCGAAGAGGAAAAGGTCTGGGGCTCGATGGTCAAGCAGGCCCTCAAGCGCCGCAAGCCGGGCTTCAGCGAATCCTACCACGGATACAAAACGTTCAAACACCTGCTCGAAGACGCGAAAGCCCGCGGGATGCTGGAACTGGAATTCGACAAAAAGTCTGGCGGATACATCGTGAAGAGCGCGCAACTCGATGATTAGGCACGCTTAGACGCTCACGACGGAAGCCTTCCGGACGCGGGTTCGCATTCCCGCCGCCTCCATCAGTTCTGATGAAGATGCGCCCAAAGTGGGGCTGTTAAAAAAATCCCGATGTGAGAGGTTTCGTCGGAATCACGGGAGTTGTGATCTCTCCAAAAGAATGTTTCCCGTAGGGGCGGACCCGTGTGTCCGCCCGATTTTATGTCTCCGCCATATAACGGGGTGATGCAATGGGTGCTCGCATGGGGCGGACACACAGGTCCGCCCCTACAAAAACGCAACCCCCCCGCCCCTGGGAATCACTCCTCCTCGAGGCGGACGGCGGTGTCGATGAGGATGCGGTAAATTTTCTCCAGAACCTCGGGCGGGCACGGACCCTCGTTTCCGTCCAATATCTTGGCGAGCACCTCGCTCTCGCGCGTTTCGTCCTTGACGGCGATGCCGCGCGCGCTCTTGTACTCGCCGACCTCGAGACAGATTTTGAGCCGATCGTTGATGAGGCGGATGATTTGCGCATCGCACGCGTCGATTCTCTTCCTGAACCCGGACAATTCATCCGCCATGCCGCGCCCCATTTCGAAGATGTAGTGAGAACGAAAACGGCATTATATCACGATTCGCGGCGGTTTCATTCCCTCAGGCCCAGTCCTTACGAAAACGCCGTATCGGCCTCATCCTGAGCAGGCGCGCAAGCGCTCCCTCACCGGGGTTGTTGAAAAACCCCTGAGAAGCAATTTTGAGTTGCGCGCACGCTTTTGAATTTCACTCCCCCCTTGAGGGTCGGGCTTCCCGAGGGGAAAGCCCGACGAAGAGGCCGAGCGGTTTGTGCGAAGGCCGATTCGGTGGGGGGAGCTTTTTCTGTGGCATGTCCCCCCACCAACTCGCCTGCGGGCTTCGCCCTTGTCTCGTTGACTCCCCCTCAAGGGGGGAGTGAAATTCAAAAGCGTGAGCGCAACTCAAAATTGCTTCCCGGGACTTTTTCAACAACCCCGAGGAGGGATGCGTTGAGGCCGCCTCCAAACTTTACGGGGGCTCCAGCCATCGGCTATGATAGCGGGAGTTGAAACCTTTATGGCCAAATCTTCGCCAGCGAGCTTGAAAGGATAGTCCCAGATGAATCAACTGACGAACAATGGGGTGACATACAACCTCGAAACCCGCGAGCATGATCTGTACGGGTTCGGCGTCGACGTCTATATGCTCGATCAGGAAGGCGCCCAGCCCAGGGAGCCCATCGCGTTCATTCCCGGAAAAGACGAGAACGCCGCGACCATCCTGACGCAGCAATGGCTCAAAATCGCTTTTCCGGCGGAATTGCCGAAAGGCAAGAAATAATAGCGGCGCCACGCAAAAGAGAATCCAGCCAGGCAGCCTTTTCCCTGCTTGCTGACAGGGGGAACGCCTTGGAGTCGCCTCAAACCATTCAGACAGACCAGGCCCCTTCTCCTACCGGCCCTTTCGTTCAGGCGCGCCGCGTGGGGAATCTTCTGTTCATCGCCGGCCAGCGCGGCATCGACCCCGATTCGGGGGAACTCGTCGAGAGAACCATCGAGGCGCGCGCCAGAAGGACTTTCGAGAACCTGAAAGCCATCGCGGAGGCGGCGGGCGGATCGCTCGCCACTTTCGTTTCCACCGTCGTCTACGTGAGGGATATGGATGCCCATCGCCCGGCCGTCAACCGGCTGTATGAGGAATACTTCGGGCCGAACCTGCCCACGCGCACCATCGTGGAGGTGAGCCGTTTGAATCAGGACGACATCGTCGAAATCGAAGCGGTGGTGATGATCCCCGGCGCGGAGACTTAGCCTGCTGACGTCGCGGGAGCTGGAAGCGGCTCCCACCATTTCGCGACACCCAGATCTTCCGCGATGACGCCGGCGGCGTTGTAGCCGGGCGCTCCGTTCAGACCACCCCCCTGGCAGCTCGAACTGCAAAGATAGAAGCCCTCCAGAGGCGTCCGCATGCCCGAAAGCAGGGGATGGGGCCTGTTGATCCCCAACTGCTCGGGAACATACGCCCCCATGCGCACGCCG
This sequence comes from Nitrospinota bacterium, assembly GCA_009839615.1. Taxonomy (GTDB): domain Bacteria; phylum UBA8248; class UBA8248; order UBA8248; family UBA8248; genus Bin107. Next base: position 1,871 of record VXPH01000054.1, on the reverse strand, counting down.
CCCCTGGTCATATTCTTGTTTCCGCGTTCGATGTCGAGCGGGGTGTAGAGTTTCGCCGCGCGGACGTTGTCCGGCGTGAGGTTCGGAGCGTAACCGCGCCAGGCGTCCACGAGGCGTCCGGTGTATTCCTCTTTGATTTCATCCCACTTCCGGGGGCCACCGTCTTTGAGTTCATAGGGCGCGCCGGGCCACCAGAAGGCGACGTGGCCGCCTGAGGGCGCATAGGAGGGGTCGTGCTGGCTGTTGCATGAGCCGTTGCCCATCGGTTGCGACGGGATGAGGCCGTTCCTGCGCTCCTCGGTGTTCGCGGCCATCTCCTCGCCGGAATCCGCGCCGAAGATGATGTTGTACGCCTCGCCCACGTCCGGGTCGAAGTCCTCCGCGGTATACCGCGGGGGTTCGGCCAGGGCGAGATGCAGCGTGCTCAAGGAGTGGAAGCCCCAGTCCCAGTTCCGCACCTTTTCGTTCACCTCATCGGGGAAGGCATCTTCTCCCGCCAGTTTGATGGACGCCGGCGCATTCAGGCTCGAGGCGACGAATTGCGTCGCCATCATCTTCTCCCCGCCTTCGAGCATCACGCCCGTCGCGCGGCCGTTCTCCCGTATCACCTCGCGCACGTGGCTGCTTCTCAGGACGACGCCACCGTTCTGGATGACGATGCGCTCGAGCGACAGAGGCAGTTGAATGGCCCCTCCCACCGGGAGGCCGAGCGTCGTGTGGGTGGAAAACAGGCTCGGGAGGAAAATGCCCGTGCCCGGCGCGTTCTCGACCGTGATGGCGTGAGAGAACAGGAAGAACAAGGCCCGCATTTTGGGATGCTCGAAATGCGATTCGATGGCCTCGAAGATCGACATTTTCGCAAAGCTCAAAATTTCCCGCCCCGCGTCGCTGTCCATCCGGGAGACGATTTCTTCCGGCGGGAGCGGTGGGTGAAACAGGAAACTGCGCATGAGCGGCGCGAGTTCCACGGCGAACCGCCGGTGGAGATAGGCGTATGATTCTGCGTCTTTTCGAGAGAATCGCGAGATGGAGGCGGCGCTCTTTTCCGCGTCGCGGTGCAGCAGGATGGCCGTGCCGTCCCGGTACAGGGCGGCGTGCTGCACGTCGGGGGTAAGCCACTTGAATCCGTATTTGTTCAGTTCCAGGTCCTTGATGATTGGAAAATCGTCCAGACCGATGAAGAAATTCGCGTGCATGTTGGATTGGTAGCCGGGCAGCAGGAACTCTTTGGTGCTCGAGCCGCCGCCGATTTCGGGTTCGCAATCCAATACGGCGACTTTGAGCCCCGCCCGAGCGAGATACGCCGCGCACACCAGACCATTATGTCCCGCACCGATCACAACACCATCGAACTGCGCCATCGGATTCTCTCCTCAAGATAGTGAATGCAGATTAAATAGCTTATCGAATCGGGGATGAAAGGGCAAAAAGGCGAACGAAAAACACCCCTGACGGGGGTGGGGGACGTGTATTCGCAGGGGCCGCGCGCCATGCGGCCCGTGGCGCTGCGTTCCCCTGTTCGGGTTGCGCGCCCGGTTCGGGCGGAATAACGGTCGCCGGGCGAGAAGGGCTTTTTCAAATGCTCCCCGGATGGGGCAGGGGGGTTCGGCGCGCATTTCCCCGCATTTGCCGCTCCGTCCCTGAGCCCGGGTTCGGGTATGGTCGATTCCGCCCGGAGAGGGCGAACCTTCCCCGGTCGGGTTCGGCCACCGGGAGAGGAGGAGCGGCGGTTATGGGTTCCAGGAGAGCGAAGAAAATGAAAATAATTATATTTTCGATAAAATTCGATAAATTCACGGGGTTTTTCGATAAATTTCTGAAAATTATTTTTCCCGTAAATAATTGTTATCAAAAGGGTTACTATATAAACC
>VXPH01000092.1 GCA_009839615.1 Nitrospinota bacterium | reverse complement strand
GCAAAACCTCCCTCTTCGGTCGGTTTTGACCCCTGTCAAGGGGGGGTAGGGGGGGGTGGTTTTACCGTCGAGAGGATCGTCCCTTCCAACTCCTAAAAAGGAGCTTTTCAACAACAACCATAAATCCCGCGGGTTGTCCGGCGGGCCCGATACGGGACAAGAAACTTGAATCCACCGATCCGCTGGGCCATAATGGCCCCACTTGGCTTGCTGTTCCAGCGGCCCGGGCGTCATGGACTTTCACCGCGCAAGCCGCATTGCGATGCTCGGGTTTCGTAACCAGCCGACAACCGCCCAGGGAGCCGGCGGATTTAACGCGGCCGTAAGCCGCCGGACGGCGAGGTCCTGATGTCCACACCCCTGAACCGCTACATCGCGTTCGTTTTGCGCCGCCGATGGCTGGTGCTCGCCTTGACAGTGGCGGTCATGCTGGCTCTGGCGGTCGGCCTCCGCACCATCGTCATCTCCAACGACTGGCGCGACATGCTGGACGAGGGCAATCCCCAACTCGTCGCATTCGACGCCATGGAGGCTACCTATTCGGCGACCAATGCGGCGGTGATCGCGGTCGCGCCCAAAGGGGGGTCGGTATTCACGCGGGAGGCGCTCGCCGCCATCGAGGAGTTGACCGAAGCCGCCTGGCGCATACCCAGGGCCACACGTGTCGACTCCCTCGTCAACTACAACCACACCGAGGCGGAAGGGGACGACTTGATCGTGGAGCGCCTCGTGGACGACGCGGGCTCGCTCGGCGACGACGATCTCGCGCGGATCAGGAAGATCGCGCTGAGCGAGAGCAGCATCGTGGGCCGTCTCGTCTCGAAAGACGGGCGCGTTGCCGGGCTGGTCGTCATTTTCGCCTTGCCCGAGCGCTCGGACGCCGCGGAGATCCGGATTTACAACCATATCCGCGGCCTCCTTGAAAAATTCCGGAAGGCCCGCCCGGACAACGAATATCACGTCACCGGCAACGTCTTCGTGAACCAGGTCCTGACGGAAGCGGCACAGGACGATATGGGGATTCTCGCGCCCGCCGCGTTCCTCGTCATCGTAGCCGTCGCGGCCATCCTTCTGCGCTCCCTGTTCGGCACGCTGTCCCTCGTCGCCGTCGTCATCTTCACCGTCATCTCGGCCATGGGCGTCATCGGCTGGATCGGTCTTACGCTCAACGCCGCCAATTCCAGCGTTCCCCTCATCATCATGACGCTCGCCATCGCGCACTCGGTCCACGTCGTCGAGTCGATCATCTCCGGCATGAGGGGAGGGCTGGACAGGGACGCGGCGATCGCCGAATCGCTGCGCGAGAACGCCTGGCCCGTGTTCCTCACGACGGCCACGACGATGATCGGGTTCTTCAGCATGAACGCCTCGGACTCTCCGCCTTTCCGGATTCTCGGTAACCTGGTGGCGTTCGGCATGCTGTGCGCCTACGCCTATTCCATGGCACTTCTGCCGGCGCTGCTGTCGGTCCTGCCGCTGCGCGTGCGTCCAAAGGGCGCCGGGGGTTCCCAACTCTTCGATCGGCTCGGCGCCTTCGTCGTCGCGCGCCGCGCGTTCCTGCTCTGGGCCGTGGCCGCCGTCGCGATCGCGCTCGTGGCGGGCGTGCCCCGCGTCGAGCTGACGGACAACTGGACGCAGCACCTGGATAAGCGCTACGAGTTCCGGCGCGACACGGACTTCGTCATCGAGAACCTGACCGGCGTGGAAACCCTGGAGTATTCCCTGGACGCCGGGCGCGAAAGCGGCATCACCGACCCCGCTTACCTGAAAAAAGTCGAGGCTTTCGCCGAATGGTACCGCGCCCAGCCGGAAGTGGCGCACGTCCAGGTGTTCACGGACATCATGAAGCGCCTCAACAAGAACATGAACGGCGACGACCCGGCCTTCTACCGGCTGCCCGAAAAATCCGATCTTGCCGCGCAGTACCTGTTGCTCTACGAGCTTTCGGTTCCCTTCGGCATGGACCTCAACAACCGCATCAACGTCGCCAAATCCGCGACGCGCATGACCGTCACGCTCAAGAGGCTCAAGTCCGAGGAGCTGCGCGCGCTCGAGGCGCGCGGGCAGGAATGGCTCAGCGCCAACGCGCCCGGCCTCGCGAAAGAGGCGTCGGGGTACAGCCTCATCTTCGCCCATCTGGCCATCCAGAACACCTTGAGCATGCTGTGGGGCACGCTCACCGGCATGATCCTCATTTCGCTGATCCTGATCGGGATTTTCAAGAGCCTGCGCCTCGGCCTCGTCAGCCTCATGCCCAACCTCATCCCCGCGGCCATGGCCTTCGGCGTCTGGGGTTATCTGTACAGCGAGGTGGGGCCCGCCGGTTCTCTCGTGACCGCCATCGCTTTCGGCATCGTCGTCGACGACACGATTCACTTCATGAGCAAGTATCTGAAATCGCGTCGCGAGGGCCTTTCCTCACCCGAGGCGGTGCGCGCCACCTTCCGTTCGGTGGGCTTTGCGCTGTTCTCTACGACCACGATCCTGGTGCTGGGCTTCCTGGTGTTCGCCACGTCAGGATTCGCGATCACCTGGATGCTCGGCCTCCTGGTGGCGCTCACGCTCTCCTTCGCGCTGGTACTGGATCTCCTGCTCCTCCCGCCCCTGCTGATGGTCCTCGACCGCAAGGCGTCGTAATGGCATCCGGGCTCACCGAATGAACCTTGCCGCCGCGGCCGCCTGCCGGAGCGGGGAGGGGTCGTTGGAAAAGCCCTGATTTCAAAGGTTAGTGGTTTCGTAGGGGCGGACCTGTGTGTCCGCCCTGTCTATTGTCTCTTTCCTTGAGCGTAATAGGGCGATGGGGCGGACACACAGGTCCGCCCCTACAGGTGAAATTCAATCGAGGAACCGTAGGGATAACCCCGGGGAGAGGGGCTTCTTTGCGAGGCGGACGCCTCTTGCTATTTTCGTATAATCCCCCTGAACCGACACGGCCGTGGATTCCGCCGCTCCGCAGGAAGCGCGTCATGAAAAAATCCATATACCGCATCTGCCTGACGATTGTTTGCCTGTTCGCGCCGGCGGGGACTGCCTGCGCGCAGTCGATAGAAGAGGCGCGCGCCGCATACGCCGAGGGCCGCTTCATGGAGGCCGCAGAAATCGCCCGGGCGCTCGGCACATCCGAAGGCCATGCCCTGGCCGCCGATTCACTGGCAATTCACGGCTACTACGTCGCGCCGGAGGGCGAGAGGGCGGGCTTGTTCAGGCGGGCCGAGGAACTCGCGCGAGAGGCTGTCCGGCTCGACGCGGCCAACCCCGAGGCCCATCTCCAACTGGCCCACGCTATGGGACGCCAGGCGCAAATAAGCGGAACATTGAAGGCGCTTAAAGAGGGCTACGCCGGCAAAGTGCGCGATGCGATCGAGGAGGCGCTTCGGCTGGACCCGAAAATGGCGGCCGCCCACGTCAGCCTGGCCGCCTGGCATGCGGGCGTCGTCGGCGCGGGGGGATTCTTCGCCGCTCTGCTCTACGGGGCGAGTGAAAAGGAGGCGCTCGCCCATTTCGATCGGGCGCTCGAATTGGCGCCTCAAGACAAGGCGGTGCTGTTCGAGTACGCGCTCGGCCTTCTGAAACTGGATGCCGAGGAGAACCGCGCGAAGGCGCGCGATCTCCTCGAGCGCGCGACAGGATTACCGCCCGAAGACGCCTTTGAGCGGCTTGTTCACCGAAAAGCGGTCGAGCGGCTCGCGGCGACAGGCGGCGGGTAGGGGGTTGGCGGCAAAGACTCCTTGCGGGTCCGGTCAAACCACTCCCCCTCAAGGGGGGAGTGAATCCCTCTCTCGGCGGTCGGGGGCATACGACAAATCTAGGAATCAGGGCTTTTTTCACAACCCGATATATGCGGCCCATGTCCAAAGCCTGCAGGGACGGGTCGAGATCTGTCCCTACGGCACAATATACTTAAAATAGTTGAAATCAATCATTTTACTGGCCATAATGGCCCCCATCGGCTTCCTGCCGTGGCGGTCCGAGCCTCATGGCCTTCCGCTGCACGAGCCGCGTGGGGCAAAATGCTCCTACACCAGGTCCTGGGAGGCGATTCCCGATGAGACTGCCCGAAGAAATCATACTCCTGTTGCTGAACGAAGAGAGCGGCTATCTCGAACAGGTGGCAGGCTGGAATCTCTCGTGCGTTCTCGCCGGCGCCGTGCTGGCGGACCTCGACCTCGAGTCCCGTATCGACACCGCGCAAGAGATGCTTTCGCTGGACGACGCATCCCCCGTGGGAGACGATCTCCTCGACCCCGTACTGGCGGCCATCGCCGCCGATCCGGAGCCGCGCAGCGTGAGTTACTGGGTCGAGAAAATCGCCGGCACGTCGGACGAGATACTGGAGCATGCGCTCATGCGGTTGTCGAGACATGGCGTCCTGGACTATACGAACGGCGGTTTCTGGTCCCTCTCGCGAAACGCGGCCAAAGCGGGCAACGGTACGGAAAGCGGCGAGTCCCGGTCGATAGTGCGCCGGCGGATCGTCGAGACGATCCTGGGGGACGACATCCCCTATCCCCGTGACGCCATCATCATCGGGCTCGCCGATGCCTGCGACGCGTTCCGGTTTCTTCTGCAGCCGGAAGACTACGAGGCTTCACGCGAGCGCATCGAACTGCTGGGCATGCTGGACCGCATCAGCCGCTCCGTCGCCGCCGCCGTCGCGGCGACGTCGGTCAACCGCTCCATCGGGGTAGCGACGAAACCCATTCCCAACGTAAGCCTGTGGAAAATGCTCCGCAAAGATTCGCTCTGGCAGGGGAATACGTCCAAACTGCTGGCCGACCTTTACCGCGACTACGGCCCGGTATTTGCGATCAAGTCTCCCTTTTCCAGCAAGAGAGCTTTCGTCATCGCCGGGAACGACGCCAACATCTGGGTCAACCGGAACGGCCGGATGCACTTGCGATCGAAGGAAACCATGGAGGGGATGGAGAACGTGCTCGGCGCATCGAGAAGCCTGCCGGGCATGGACGGGGCCGAACACTTCCGCATGCGTAAGGCGTTCCAGATGGCCTCCTCCCGGAGCCGCCTGAACGAACGTCTCGGAGATATGCTCCAGGAGATACGTCTGGCGCTCGATTCGTGGAACGTGGGCGACGTACTCGTCGCCAAGGACGCCACTCGCACCCTGATGTCCGGCCAGGTATCCCGGCTCCTGTTCAGCATGGATTTTTCGGATTACGTGGACGACATCCACAAATACAAGAACCGCATGTTGATCACCTACGCGCAGAAGATTCTGCCGAAGTTCTTCATGCGAACGCCGCGAATGAAGGCCATCCGGCGGCGCATCGACCGCGTCTATTCCATGATCCGGAATTCGCACACCCCGGCGCAGCGCGAGAACCAGCCCCGCGACCTGATCGACGACCTGATCAGCCTGCACGACAGCGACCCCCAGTACTTTCCGGATACCGATACCAGGTTCATGATGATCATTCCGTTCGTCGCGGCCATGTATATGGGCACTGCCGTCGGGTTCGGGCTCTATCTGATGGTCTCCCATCCGGACATCTTTCAGCGCGTGCGCAGGGAAGCCGAGGCGCTGTTCGCGAACGGGGACCCGGGACCCGAGGACTTGAAGGAGGAGGCCATCGACACCGCCCACCGGCTGATTCTCGAAACCCTCCGGATCTATCCGAGCGTGCCGCTGCAGTTGAGAACCGTCATGAACAGCTGCATCGTGGAGGGTTATGAACTGCCCATCGATTCGCGCGTCGTTATCGCGTCCACCGCCGTTCACTACCTGGAGGAGAACTACCCGGAGCCGGAGAAGTTCGACATCGACCGGTATCTTCCCGGGCGCGAGGAGCACAAGAAACACGGGGCTTACGGGGCATTCGGTTTCGGTACGCACACCTGCCTCGGCCCGAGGGTGGCGGAATATCAGATGACGATCAACCTTTTGATGATCGCCCACTACTTCGAACTGGAAGTGCTGCCCTCGAGCTATCCTGTCAAAATCAACCCGTTTCCGACCTGCACTCCCCGCAAGAGCCTCAAGCTCCGAATCAAGTCGAAGCGCCCGATCTTCCCATCCGATCGGGCGGCGGGTGACCGGGAGACAGGTGATCGGGAGGTCGCCCTCACTTCCTGACCGGCAACGGCCGGCGCGGCGGGTTTTGTGATCTCCCCGGAAGGATAGCGCAGGGGCAGGCACGGAGGCCTGTGGGGTAGCCCCGAGGAGGGGCTGTCACTACAAAACCAACCCCCCCTACCCCCCTTTGTCAGGGGTCAAACGCGAGTGAGGAACGAGCGTTTGCATAAGCCATTGACGAG
>VXPH01000101.1 GCA_009839615.1 Nitrospinota bacterium | reverse complement strand
GGTCCCGCGAACTCGAACTCGCGACCGACCGGGCCAACAACCTCACGGAACGCCGTGACGCTTTCGAGCAGCTCAGGGACGCCGCCGCAGAGGCCTACCGCGCTGAGACCGGCGAGGTGTGGCGACCGAGGCGAGGATCACACGTCTCGCAGACCGGCAAGCTGACCTCCGCCGTCATCGAGGCGCGTGATTTCCAAAGGGCGAAAAAGGACCGCGCGAATACGGCCCACCTTCCCCAGGGAACCCTCGTCGCCGTCGCGGGTGGCAAGGAGACGAACGACGCAGGCAAAATCATCGCGCATCTCGACAAGGTCAAGGCCAAGTACGCCGACGTCGTTCTCGTCCACGGCGGCGGTCCGGGTGCGGAGAAGATAGCGGCGGGATGGGCCGAGCGGAACGGCGTCCACCAGATCGTCTGCAAGCCCGACTGGGACGCGCATGGTCGGGCCGCTCCCTTCCGCCGCAACGACGAGCTCCTTTCACTCTTCCCCAAGGGCGTGGTCGCGTTCCCGGGTTCTGGCATCACGGACAACCTCGTCGACAAGGCGAAAACCCTCGGCATCCCCGTCCAGAAAGTCGCCGCCTGAGTCGCGCATCTCACGGGTCGCGTCGCTAGGCGGCGCAGCCCGTTTTTCTCTCCTTCGTTTGCCGCCGCACTCGCCTCCCTGTATTGCTCTTCTCGACTCTTCCCGCTCAGTCGCCGCGGTGGCTCCCGCTCGCCTCTCTCGCCGGCAAGATTCCCCAGTCGTTCGTTCCCGAAAATCCCTCCATCTGACGCCCTTCGGCGGCTCGTTCATCACACCGGAACGCAGCGGGCTGCAGGGTGTTCGGTATGCGACGGCCGGGCTGCTATTTCGTACCCTGGCGACGACACGGGGCGTCAGGCGCATGTGCGGATCGAGTGTATGCTCAGAGCATACTGGTCCCTTCGCATCCCCGGGGGCGCAAGGATGCGCATGTCGCGCATGGATACCAAAATGGTGGCGTTTCGTAACACGATGTGTTACGGTGCGCATTGCGTTTGCATGCTCCAGGTTCCGGCCGTTTCACGGCACGGCGGGGCCGCCACCTGGGCGGAGTACTCTCTCGCAGATGGCCGCAAAAGACCCTGGAGGCGGGACGTTGGATCAAGCCCGGATGCGCCCGGGTTTTCGCCCCGAACCGAGCCGTTGGAACCCGGTATCGGCGCTCGATGCGGTCCGTTTCGTTGCCCGATCTCCTCCTGTGGAAGCGAAAAAGATGACGCAAAACGCTTCGAAACAGCCCGGAAAGGGTAACAAAATAGCGCAAAAACCGGGCAACCCGCGGGCGACTCACTCCATTCGCTTCACCGATTCGGAGTGGAAACTGATTCAACGGGCCGCCGAGCTGCACGGCATCCCGGCCGGACAACTCGTCCGCAACGGCGCAATGGCCGCCGCCGAGGAGCTGCTCGACGAGCCTCCGGCGGTTACCTTCTCGTCCGGTCACGCCGCCCTCATCGAGTCCATCTACCGCATGGTCTACATGATGGCGACCCTGGATCGGGGACGATTGCTCGACGCCGGGCGTGGGAAGGAGCTCGAAAACCTCATCGCCGCGGCCCGCAGAACGATGGCCGAGACCATGGAGGAAGGCCCTGCGTGAACGCACGGGGCGGCGCAACCCGTGCGGCACTGGCCGGTTCATCGGCTGCGAATTTTTGGGGGAGTAAGAAGCAGAAATCCGCTACTTCTCTCTTTTTAAGTCCGTAACCAATGGGGGAAGAGGTAAATCAATGATTAAGATGAAAGTGCCAGTTCCACAAGCAGAAGCCATCCTATCGAATATTCAAGGTAGAAGGTTTGAAAAAGGTATGGAAAACTATTGGGAGCCCTGTCCAGGCAATGCGCAAAGCATCTGCTGGCTGTTTTGTTGGTGCAAGGCAGAAGAGAGTGATAATCCTTATTGGCATCGTCTTGGAATACAATCACAACAAGCATTTGACGCTATTTTCGACAAATCATTTCACTGGCTGGACAAACGCCTTAGCCACGAAAAAGCAAAAGAATGGAGATACGAGCAAAGCGATATCGAGCAAGAGTTTTTTTCTCATATCAAATGAGGGATCTGGCCCGGGCGGGGCGCGTTCAGAGCCCCAGGTCCATCTCGATCCGCTTCCCGCGGCCGGGTTCGGGCGCCTTCCCGCCCGGCATTTCCCGTCCGGTTTTAGTACCCGGGGAAGTGGAATCGGCAGGCTCCCGCGTCGGTTTTTCGCGCTCGGGTGGCGCCTTTGCGTCGAGCCCGGGCTCGGGACGGACGGATTCGCCGATGCCTTCGAGTGCGGAGATGCGCTCGCCGGTGACGGTTTCGAGGCGTTCCCTGAGCGCTTTCGCGTCGTCGGTGACGAGTTCGGCCCTATCACGGGCGCGGCTTATCTCGACATAAAACGCTTTCGCCGTGGTCAGTTGGGGATGGTTCGCCTCCATCGCGGCAATGACGTTATCCACCGTGCGCCCCTGAAAGGCGTGCACGGTCGAGGCCCAGGCACGGTCGAGATGGCGCAGTTGCGGGTCGCCCCGGGCCAGGACGAGCCTGCGGCCTTCCTCCAGGGTGAATGTCACCCGTCCGTCCCTGACCCCTGAGACCTCCGCCGTGGCGCTGTTCACGAGTCCCAGTTCCTTGTCGTTCCGGGTCCAGCGCACCCGGTCGCCGGCGCGAAGCTCGATGGTTTCGGCCCGGTAGACCTCGGTTCCGCCCCGCCGACCGCCGATTTGGGCGGGCTTCCACTCCACGCTCGAGCCGCCGGGGCCTTCAAGCCGGACGGTTCCGCGCTCGCGATCCACACCCAGAACGCGCCGCTCCTCTCCCTTATCCACCCCGATCCGCTTGTAGGATCGGTGAAAGGCGACCACGTCGCCGGGCGCGTAGTTGGCCGCGAGCGCCTTCTCCGCGTTCGTGTAGCCCCTGGACACCAGCCGCTTCGTCAGCAGCGCAGGACCCGCGATGCGGCCCTCGCGGACCAGGCGTTCGCGGATGTGGGCGTTGATCGCCTCGCGCAGTTCATGCCCCGGGGACATCACCCCGGTGCGCTCGCGCACGTCGGGGGAGAGTTTCAGCCACCTTGCCGCCACGGCGCCCGCGATGTTCTTGGGGTTTACCTCGGCGACGTTGTCTCCCAGTTTTTCAAAGGCGCGACCGATATCGCCCGCGAGAGTGGCCTCGACAGCGGCCTTGAGATCGGGGTCGCGCTGGCGCAGGATCTCGTCCATCACCGCGGTCTTGAGACCTGCGGCCTGGAGCTGGGCGAAGGGTTTGCCGGCATCGACGGCTTCGAGCTGTTTGGCGTCTCCGACGAGCACGAGCTTGGGCATTCGCAGTTCGCCCGCGATCCGGAGCAGGTCGCGGGCCTGGGCGGTGGACGCCAGCGAGCCCTCGTCGACCACAAGCACGGTCTTCGCGAAGGCTGTGCGCATCTTTCTGGCGGCCCCTTTCGTGAGCCGGCCTTCTGCGACGCCGGCGTTTCGCGCTAAAAACCGCTGCAGGGTCTCGCTCTTGATGCCCGATTCCGCCTCCAGCGTGCGTACCGCAGACGCCGAGGGGGCGAGCCCCAGGACGCGCCAGCCCTTCTTCGCAGCAATCGTTCGCGCGCGCGAGAGCATCCGGGTCTTGCCCGCCCCGGCGTAGCCCTGCACCCCGACGGTCCGATCCTTCTCCGAAAGAATGAGCTTCACCGCCTGTTTCTGCCCCTCCGTGAGTGGTCCCTTCCTTAAATACCGCTCCACCATCCAGCCGCGTATCGCCGCCTTGCCCCGGCCCGAGCCCGCGCGCATGAGCGCGATCGTCTCGCGCTCCCGGGCCACGGCCACGTCCGTGGTCAGCCCGTCGCCCCCCTTGAGCGCCGGCGCATCGTGCAAACGGCCCTCGCGCGTGAGACCTTGGACGACCCGCTCGATGGCTCCGATGGACGCGGCGCCGGGGCCGTGGGCGAGCGCTGCGGCGAGCAGGTCCGTCCTCGCGAACACCGCATCGCGCTCCGAGAGATGGGCGAGCGCCCACTCGACGGCCTCCTTCGCAGGGTCCGTCCGCACCGGATGCCCGGCGAGATCCGCTTGGCGCTCCCTGCCCGCATCCCTTGCACCCTCTTTCCCGGGATCCTGCAACGCCCGTTCCATGGCCGAGGCGACGAGCGCTTTCGCGTCGAGGCCGAGTTCCGATGCCTGTCTGGCCCAGATCCCGCGCAGCGCCTCCCTGTCGACGTCGCGCTTGTGCGCGCGGGTCATCAGGGCCGCCCGCCGGGCGAGGTGCTGGTTCTCCGCCGTGGCGCCGTGACCCCGGCCTTCCATCGCCGCCTCGATCTCGGCGCGGCGCGTCGAGAACGCCTCGATGGTTTCGCGCGAGACGCCACCAATCTCGAACCGCCCGTCGGCGTGGGTCTTCTCGATCCGGTATCCGAGCCTCGCCAGATCGCCGGCGAGTTCGCTCCGGTAGAGCGCGCCCAGCAGCATCTTCGACGTGTAGAGGCGCTCGTTCGCCATCGTCCTCCATTTGCCTTCCGGGCCGAGCAGCATGTTGGCGATGACCGAGTGGGTGTGCAGCGCCGGGTCGAGGTTCCTCGACGCCTCGTGACGGAACGTGGCGATCACGGCCTTCTGGCCGCCGGCCCGGACCATCCGCCCAATAGCCGGGTCCTGCATCCGGGTCTCGGCGGCGTTTCGCTCGAACCAGCCGAGCGCCCGCGTGACGGCGCGATCGTGGGCGTCGACGACGCGCGCATCACCGCCGATGAGCGCGATTAGGGACACGGACTTGGGCGCCGAGAAAGTGAGGTCGCGCCCGGGCCGGTGGTGAATCCCTCCCTCCCGGGTCCTGCGGCCGAGACGCCGCCCGGAGCCGTCGGGAACCTCGCCCTCGAGCACCGCCCGGAACACGTCCGGATCGACTGCTCCCTCGAGCCCCACGGCTTCGGCGCCCCTGCCGGCCCAGGCGCTGGCAGCGCGGTGCTCAACCGAGTCCTTCGCATAGTAGCCGTCCCGCTCGTAGTAGTTAGCACCCTGAGAGGGGCTCGCAACCGCGCCGATCGAGGCGACCATCAGATCCAGCGCTCATAATCGCGCTTGCGAGGAGCGGGCGCAGGCGCATCGTTTCCACGGTCCGTGGCGGCAGGACGGGGTTTTCCGGGCCGCGGGGCATCCGGTTTCGGCGGCCTCTCCGCCGGTGTGCGGAGGGGCGCTGCGGCCACGGGTGTCGACCCACCGGAATGCTGCTTCTTCGCGGGCGGCTCGCGCGAAATGCGCCGCTCGCCGAGTTCGTGCTCCAGCCACCGGACCAGCATCAGGCACATCAGCGCGGCGCCGATGCCGCACCAGGCGCCGAGCTCCGCCGCCCGCTTCGCCGTGCGCAGGAGGTGGTCCCGCGCCAGCAGTGTCTCGCCGCTCAGCGCGAGGTCGCCGCGGGCGATAGTCACTTCCTTGCCCTCCCTCGTCCGGTACCTGACCGGCGCCCGGGGGTCGAAGTTCAGTGCCAGGAGGATTTCCGCCCAGTAGAGCTTGCCGGTCGCACCCCAGTCATGGCCCGTCGTGTCACGCGCAAGCCCCACGGCACAGGCCAGCACCGACAAAGAAACGACGAAGACCGCCGTCAGGAGCAGCAGGCGCAGCCATGCGCCGGGATCCAGGAAGACCCTCCAGCCAGTGCGACTTCTGTCTCGTGCGCGGATTCCCAAAGAGGCGTTCTCCCGGTCCTGCGTGAAGCGGGAGCGGCGGGGATTTCCCGCCGGCGCTCCCGTTGGATCTGAATAACGAATATAATACGAAAATACAGGGATTTCAACCGGACGACGAACGGAATGTCTACGGATTTACGACAGGCACGCGCAGGTCTTAGATGAGGGCCGTGCGTCTTCCCCCGGAACCGGATACCGGGGGGCGGGAACGCCGGATGCGCCGTGGCCTCCCGAAAGAACGCGGTATTTTTCCGCGCTCCTGGGGTGGTTTCGGGGTGAATCGTCCGGTTTCCTCGGTTCATCCTCATCCCCGCGAGGGTAGGCAACACTTTATCCCCACAATCCGACGGCTTCGGCGGAGAACAATATCAACTGCGGATGCCAGGTAATCCCGCATATCCCGGCCGCCGCCCGAGACGTTGCCGCGCTGGATCGTTTTCCGTTAATCTTGAGAGGTGGAATTGGGCAACAGGAGGAGTCAAACGGACAGAAAAAGGAAATAACATGAGAAAAACATTTATATTATTGATCTTATGCTGCGCTTTGTTTATTTCTGCGACATTCGCACATTCCGTTTCACGCGAATTGATAAGTAAGGC
>VXPH01000277.1 GCA_009839615.1 Nitrospinota bacterium | reverse complement strand
GCCTGTCCGCGTATGTCCTGATGCTGACCGGCCAGCTCTCCCTGGGACAGGCCGGCTTCTTTGCGATCGGGGCCTACTCCGCGGGCATTCTCACCGTCATCTTCGAGTTGCCCATTCTTCCCGCGCTGCTCGCGGCCGCGGTCATCGCCGCGTTCTTCGCGTTCATCGTCGGTTTCCCCGCCCTGCGGGTAAAGGGTCTCATGCTGGTGGTCGCGACCATCGCGTTCGGCGAGTTCGTTCGTCTGTTCTTCTTCAACCTGAGCTGGCGCGTGCCGCGCGGCGACATCGTAGTCGGACCGGACAGCACCAACGGCTTCCGCGAGATCCGCTACTTCGTGGCGAACGGCTGGTCGCCGTGGGAGATCACGATCTTCGTCTGGACGTTCGTCATCCTGGTCATGGCGGCGCTGTGGTGGATGGACCGTTCTCGTGCCGGGGCGGTGTTGCGAGCGGTCGGCGAAGATGAACTCGCGACGCAAAGCGTCGGCATCAACCTCACCGCGGTAAAGGTGACGGCCATGACCGCCGGCGGCTTCATCGCCGGAATCGGCGGAGCCCTCTACGCGCACACGGCGACCTACGTCGATCACCTCACCTTTACCGTGCTGCTCGCGACCTTCGCGGTTTCCTATCCGATCCTCGGCGGCCTCTCGAGCGTGTTCGGCACCCTGGTGGCGGTCGTTTTCATTCAGGGCGTGCTCGTGGAAGGGCTTCGGTTTCTGGGGGACTGGCGCAACATCGTGTTCGGGCTGCTGATCATCGCGGCGATGAACCTGAAGCCTTCCGGCCTGTTCGATGCGCGCACCGCCCAGGTACTGAAACGCGCCGTCGGCCTCGACGGGCGGGAGAAGTCCGATGCTTGAGTTGCGCGGACTCTCGAAGCACTTCGGTGGCGTCAAAGCCGTCGATGAGTTGGACATCACCGTGGATGAGGGCGAGATATTCGGGTTGATCGGCCCCAACGGATCGGGCAAGAGCACCACCATCAATCTGATCTGCGGCGTGTATGAGGAAACGGCCGGTACGGTTCGATTCCGCGAGGAGTTGATGAACGGCAAGCAGCCGCACCAGCGCCTGCGGGCGGGAATCGCCCGGACGTTCCAGAACATCCGCCTGTTTCCGAACCTCACTGTATGGCAGAACTTGTGGGTGGCGCGGAACTCGCCTCAGGATCTCGCCGCGCAGGGTTTTCTCTCACGCTGGTTCGGCGCGACTCGCAGGACGCGGCGGGAGATCGCCGAGTTGCTCGAGTTCGCCGATTTGGAGCACAAGGGCGACGAGCTCGCCTCGAACCTCGCATTCGGGGAGCAGCGGCGGCTGGAGTTCGCCCGCGCTGCCGCGGCACGTCCGAAGTTGTTGCTGCTGGACGAACCTGCAGCCGGCATGAACCGCCAGGAGATCCACGACCTGAGCGGGCGCATTCGCCGCATGCGAGACTCCGGAGTAACGATTCTGCTCGTCGAGCACGTGATGGAACTCGTGATGGGCGTGGCCGAGCGAATCGCCGTTCTCAATTTCGGGCAGAAGATCGCATCCGGAACTCCAGGCGACGTGCAGCGCAACAGGGCCGTGCAGGAGGCTTACCTGGGGACGTCCGAGTCGGATTCCCCTCCTGTCGATACGGGTGACTGAGGACATGCTGAGCGTTCGGGATATCGTCACCTCCTACGGGAAGGTTCAGGTGCTGCGAGGCGTCAGCCTGGATGCGGCCGAGGGCGAAATCACGTGTCTACTCGGCCCGAACGGCGCAGGCAAGACCACGACGATGTTCACCATCGCGGGCATCCTCTCCCCCAGGTCCGGCTCCGTCGCTCTGGACGGTGAAGACATAACGCGCCTTTCCGCCGGCAGGGTGGTCTCCAGGGGCCTCGCCTTGGTGCCCGAGAACCGTCTGGTCTTTCCGCGCATGAACGTCGAGGAGAATCTCCATGCCGGCGCCTATTCCCGGCGGGCTTCCGCGGAGGAGGTCGCGGCCGACGTCGCGACCATGTACCGGCGTTTTCCTCGCCTGGAGGAACGCAAGGGCCAGCTTGCCGGCACCCTGTCGGGAGGCGAGCAGCAGATGCTGGCCATCGCCAGGGGGCTGATGGCCCGCCCCAAGATTCTGCTCATGGACGAACCGTCCGTCGGGCTGGCGCCGTTGATCGTCAGGGAGATATTCAACATCATCCGCGAGTTGAACGCGGAAGGCGTCACGATCTTTCTCGTCGAGCAAAACGCCCACATGGCGCTGAACGTGGCCCACAAGTTCTACCTCATCGAAAACGGAGAAATCACGTTCTCGGGTTCGCCCGGCGAACTCGAAGAGGACGAGGTGATTCACCGGGCCTACCTCGGGTCGCAGAAGGAGTAACGGATTCTCGAGTCGTGGGAGCGCGTTTTGATCGATTTCGTCCAGAACACCGTTGACGGCATCATGTTCGGTTCGTCCTACGCATTGCTGGCGATTGGCTTCACGATTGTCTTCGGCGTGATGCGCCGGCTCAATCTGGCATTCGGCGCCACCATCATGCTCGGCGCGTACGCCGGCACGTGGCTGCACGTGCATCACGAGGTCAACCTGGTGGTCGTCGCCCTGACGACGCTGGCGTGCACCGTCCTCGCCGGCATTTATGTCGAGCGCCTGTGCTTCCATGCCGTCCGCCGCGATGCCGCGCTCGCGTCCATGGTGTCGAGCTTCGTGATCTGGATGCAGTTGGAAGAAGTCGCGATTCACCTGCTGCCGGAACGCACCTATGCCTTTCCCTCCCTGTTCATCGCCGGCTCCTTCGAGATCGGTCCCCTCCTGTTCCGTGGAGAGCAGACCACGATGCTGGTGCTTGCGGCGGTCATGGTAGGGGCCCTGCACCTCCTGCTGCAGCGTACCCGATACGGGCTGGCGCTGCGGGCAATCTGCGAGAACCCGCGGGCCGCCGACTACATGGGCATCGATACGCCACGGGTCATGCTGTGCGCTTTCGCACTGGTGTCTCTGATAGGCGGGGTCGCGGGCTACACCATCCTGGCCACGGATGAGCAAATCACGCCCTTCTTCGGCCTGTGGGCCACCTTCAAGGGCCTCATCGCAATGATGCTCGGCGGCATGGGCTCTCTGCCGGGGGCGATCCTGGGCGGCCTGGTGCTCGGCGTGGTCGAAGCCCATGCCCTGTGGTACCTGGGCAACGAGTACAAGGATCTGAGCGCCTATGTGCTGCTGTTCGCGATGCTGGTATTGCGGCCGGGCGGCTTCATGGGCCAGCGCATTCTCGGTCGCGAGGAGCTCGCCTTCCGGCGGGTTTGAGCGATGGACGACTACGTCATCACGGTGCTGTCGAACATCGCCATGATCTCGTTCATCGCGCTGTCGGCTTATCTGCTGCTGATCACCGGCGAGATCTCCTTCGGCCAGCAGGCCTACTTCGGCCTGAGCGCCTATGCGGCCGGCGCCGCCACCACGATGTTCGCACTGCCGATATGGGCGGGCATTCTCATCGGCGCATGCGTCGCCGGATTCGTGGCGATGGCCGTGGGGGCCCTGACCCTGCGGCTCAGCGGGCTGTATTTCTCGATCTCGACCCTGGCTTTCGCGGAGATGGTGCGCCTGATCCTGCTGATCGTTCAAGTGCAGGTCGAGGTCGATGGAGAGATGGTCGGTCCGGACGGCGCAAATGGATTCCATGACATCCGCTGGATGTTCGAGCGCAACATCAGCCTGACCGAATTCATGCTCTTCATTTACGGGCTGCTGGCGCTGGTGTTGATCGCACTGCTGCTGGTGGAGCGCTCCCGTCTGGGCTCGGTGTTCAGAATGCTCGGCTCGGATGACCTGCTGACCGAGATGCAAGGCCTGAACACCGTGCGGTACCGCATCCTGGCCGCCGGCATGGCCGGCGCGGTCGCGGGGGTCGGCGGAGCGCTCTACGCCCACTTCACGACCTACGTGGAGCCGCAGTTCTTCAACGTGATGCTTGGCGTGCATGCCCTCGCTTACGGTCTGATCGGCGGCCTTGGCACCGCCTTCGGGCCACTTATCGGCGTGGCCATCGATGTCGGTTTTCTGGAAGCGGTGCGCTTCATCCAGGGCTACCGGATGATCGTGTTCGGCGGTCTGGTGGCGGTGCTGCTGATCTTCATGCCCCGGGGCATCCTCGACGAGGAGCGGGTGCACCGGCTGAAAACGCTGTTCTCGAGGTGGAGCCATGCTCGCGCTCAGGGGCGTTGAAAAACGCTTCGGCGCCCTGGCCGCGCTCGCGGAGGTCGACCTCAAGGTGGCGTGCGGAGAGGTCCTGGGCATTATCGGACCCAACGGCTCGGGCAAGACCACGCTTTTGAACACCGTGACGGGCGTGTACGCGCCGAGCGCCGGACGCATCACCTTTCAGGACATGGACATCACCGGATGGAAAGGGCACCGGATTGCGCGCCTGGGGGTGGCGCGCACCTTTCAGAACATTCGCCTGTTTCCGACCATGACCGTCTTCCAGAACGTATGGGCTGCGCAGCACAGCCGGGTTTCCGGAGGGTTGTTCGGCCTGTTGCGAAGCCGGCCGGGGCGCGCGTGCGGCGATACGAGAAGGGTAGAGGAGGTGCTGGAGCAGGTAGGGCTTCTCCGGGACCGGGAGGTTCTGGCCAGGCGCCTGCCTCTCCCGGCCCGCCGGCGTCTCGAGGTCGCCCGTGCGCTCACCGTCGATGCGAAGCTGGTGCTGCTCGACGAGCCCGCGGGCGGGATGACTCCGGCCGAGACCGCGGACATGGCGCGGCTCATCCGCGAGGTCGTCGCTCCGGGCCGCACCTGTGTGGTGATCGAGCACAAGATGGCCCTGATCGCGGGCGTGTGCACCCGTCTGTGCGTGCTCGACTTCGGCCGTAAAATCGCAGAAGGGCTTCCGGACGGGGTGCTCGCCGATGCGAGGGTCCGGGAAGTCTATCTGGGCGCAGATGATGAGCGCGATGCTTGAGGTACGTGGACTGAGCGTCTCCTACGGCGGCCTGCGCGCTGTCGACGGGGTGTCTCTCGAGGTGCGGCCGGGAGAGATTGTTTCCATCATCGGCATGAACGGCGCCGGCAAGACCTCGATTCTCAATGCCGTCTCGGGCATCCTGGCGCCGGAGGGCGGCGAGATCCTGTTCGAGGGAGAATCGATCGGCGGCTTGCCCGCGTACGCCGTCGTCGCCCGCGGCATCGTCCAGGTCCCGGAAGGGCGGTTGATCTTCGGGACCTTGAGCGTGGAAGAAAATCTCAGCGTCGCCGCTCACCAGCGCAGCGGGTTCATGCTTCGACGGCGCGATCGACCCGACCTCCGCCGCCTGTTTCCCGCCCTCGCGGACAAGCTGGACCGGCCGGCGGCCGGCCTGAGCGGCGGCGAAGCGCAGATGCTGGCGCTCGCCCGCGGACTCGAGTCCGGGCCCCGGCTGTTGCTGCTGGACGAGCCTTCTCTCGGTCTGTCACCGAAGTTGTCGACGGAAGTTTTCGGGCTGATCCGCAGGCTGCGCGAGCAGGGGATCACCATCCTCCTCGTCGAACAGAACGTCAGGCGGACTTTGGCGCTCGCCGACCGGGCTTATGTTCTCGAAAGCGGGCGGATTACTCTCCACGGATCTGCGGCGGAACTGATGTCGGACGAGCGTCTCGTGTCGAATTACATGGGGGTTTCCGCGCCTGACTCATCCAATTCAGACTGACAGGGGGTGCAACCATGCTGAAGACCCGTTTCTTCATCGTTTTCGTTGTCGGTGGACTGGGGCTGTTGCCGATGTTGACGGCGGCGGGCGAGCGGAAAGTGGCCGAGGTGGAGTGCAAGCCGGCGGAGCAGAAGCTGGTCTACGACTGCATGATCACCCTCAAGGGCAAGAAGAGCGGTATGCCGGTCGCCGGTGCGGAGTTCACGGTCGGCGCCGACATGCCGTCCATGCCCGGGGCCCACAACGTGCGTCCGACGCCCGCTGAACCGCACGGAAAGCCCGGAACCTACCGGGCGCGGGTTCACCTGGAAATGACGGGAGAATGGGCGCTCAAGCTGGATTTCACCAAGCCGGGTCGGGACCGTCTGATCAAGAAACTCCATTTCGGCGGGATGAAAGGGCACGGCGGGCGCAAATCCGGCATGTCCCATCACGGCAAAGGCAAGAAAATGAAGCATTGAGGTCACGGAATGAAACCGAATGGATGACCGGGCAAAAGCGGCGCGGGCGAACCCGGCGGCGCGCCGGCGATTTCGCCGGGATGTCGGTGTGGTGGGGGGTAAAACGCGATTGATTGTCCATTCCGAATTATACCCCCACCGACTCGGCCTTCGCACAAACCGCTCGGCCTCTTCGTCGGGCTTTCCCCTCGGGGAGCC